>CAYMXF010000009.1:0-10257 GCA_964393935.1 uncultured Planctomycetaceae bacterium | reverse complement strand
AAATGGATCCTCCGCCGGGCCCTTCGGGGCATCCTGCCCGACGACGTGCTCGACGGCAGGAAGACCGGCTTCAGCGTGCCCGTGGCTTACTGGTTCCGCGGCCCGCTCCTCTCCTATCTCCGCGACGTGCTCCTCGACCCTTCCGTCGCCGCTTGGGGCGTCCTCGACCTCGCCGCCGTCGAGCGGTGCATCGACCAGCACGTGGCCAAGCGACGCAACAATTGGTATCTGCTCTACAAGCTGCTGAACCTCGTCCTCTGGCGGCGCTTCTTTCTGGCGGCGGCGTAATCGCGCTGCCGATCGGGGCCTTTTGGCATGGCCGTTTGTGATTGGCTGAGGGAACTAGCCGCAACGGCGATACGATTCAGCGGCGTCCCCGTCCTCATCCGCAATACGTATGCCCGCCGCAAGGTCACCATGATTCTCTACCACGATCCGCGGCCCGAGCACTTCGCCCAGCACATGGCGTACTTGTCGAAGCGCTACCGGTTTCTCAGCCTCGATCAGTTGGCGACGGCGATCCGGGCCGGCGACTGGACTCAAATCCCCCCGAAGAGCCTCGTCGTCACCTTCGATGATGGTCATGCCGGTAACTTCCAATTGTTGCCGATCTTCCGCCACTACGGCGTCCGGCCGACGATCTTCCTCGTCACCCGCGTCATCGGCACGCAACGCCACTTCTGGTTCCGCCACCAGGGCATCTGTTCCGCTGACTTTAAGCATCTCACGCATGATGAGAGATCGGCCGCCTTGGAGCGTCAGTTCGGCTTCACGACGTCAAAGGATTTCCCGGCCGAGCCCCGCCACGCGCTTAGCTTCGAGGAAATCGCCCAGATGAAAGAGCAGGTCGACTTCGAGCCGCACACCTGCTTTCACCCCGTCCTGACCACCTGCTCGACGGAGCAAAGTCGCGACGAGATCGCCCAGTCGAAGGCCGACCTCGAACAACTTCTCGGGCGAACCTGCCCTCATTTTAGCTACCCCAACGGCGACTATGGCGAACGCGAGGAGCGCTGGGTTCGCGAGGCCGGCTTCCAGACGGCGCGCACCATCGATGTCGGCTGGAACGACGTGAACTCCAATCCTTGGCGGCTTCGCATCACCGGCGTGACGGACGACGCCTCCATCAACATGCTGGCGGCGCAGCTCAGCGGTCTCACGATGTATCTCCGCTATTTCCTCAAAGGCGGTTGGGGCGGTCGGCATCCCACGGTTCAGGCGGGTTGAGACGGACATGAGGCTTCTAGTCCTGTCGCCCGCTGTTCCAGGCTCTTTTGAGTTGGAGATGCTCCAGCGAGTTTTCGACGAAAAGCGGATCGAGGACGACAAGTTAACCCACATCCGGAGTCGAGCGCCCGACGCGCCCCACGTCGCCGTCCGCCGGCTCAGCGCCCTTTTCGCGATGGGAGCCGATTGAAGTGAAACCCGCCTCCGCCTCGCTCGCCATCCTCGGCTCCTATCCTCCGCCCTACGGCGGCGTGGGCGTGCATGTCCAGCGGCTCTGCCCGCTTCTCGAAAAACGCGGAATTCATTACGTCGTATACAACGCGACCGGCGATTACGGAGATGGCGTGCGGATCGTGCCGGTCTCTTCCGGCCGCCGGACGTGGATGCTTCGCTACTTTCTGACCGGTCGCGAGCCGGCCGTCTACCTGATGTCCGACCGCCTGATCACGTGGGTGATCGCGGCGTTGGTGACGGTCTTCCGTGGAAAACGGGTGATGGTGCGGCTGCGCAACGCCGCGGTGCCGGATTGGATCGCGAATTCGTGGTGGCGGCGGAGGCTCGCCGGCTTCGCGCTACGTCGTATGGCGGGCGTCGTTTGCGTCAGCCAACGGCTGCTCGAATCCGCGCGTTCTCTCGGTGTGGAGTCGAATCGGTTGCACTGGTCCCCCGGGTTTCTTCCGCCGGAGCACCCCTCGGCGGATCGATCCGAGGTCAATCCCGAGGTCTTGGATTATCTGAAACGGCACCGGCCGATCATCGCGGCCAATGGCAAGGTGGATTGGTACAACGGCCAGGACCTTTACGGCCTGGATCATCTGTTGGAGCTGGCGGCGCGGCTCAAGCCCGATTATCCGAACGTCGGCGTCGTCGTTTGCATGTGGAACCACCTGCCCGAGAATGAAGCCTACATACAACGATTGACGAAAAAGGCCCAAGACCGCGGCATCGGCGATGCCGTCCTCTTCAACACGAGAAGCGGCGTCTTCGTGCCGGTCCTGGCGGAGGCCGACGTCTTCATCCGCCCGACGAACACCGATGGCGACGCGAACAGCGTCCGCGAGAGTCTCTACCTGGGCGTGCCGACGATCGCCAGCGACGCCGTCGAGCGACCGCCCGGCACGATTCTCTTTAAGACGCGCGATCTGGACGACATGGAGGCCAAAGTCCGATCGGTTCTGTCACAGAAAAACCGAGTGGAACGACGTCCGCCGGAACTCGACTCCCAAGATCGCGCCCGGATCGACGCGTACCTCGATCTTCTGGAGTCTTTTACGAAAGCCGGTTTAGCCTGAGCGCCCGTACGCTGGCGGCCGCGGTCCCGCTAAGGCCGACGGATACTCAACATGTGCGGCATCTGCGGATATGTCGGTGATCATCGGCCCGAATTGCTCGAGCCGATGTGCCTGTCGATGGTCCATCGCGGCCCCGACGACATGGGCACGTGGCACGACCAAGCCGGCCCCGTCGGGCTCGGCCACCGCCGTCTGTCGATCATCGATCTGAGCCCCGCCGGTCATCAGCCGATGACCAACGAGGACGCCTCGGTCTGGATCTCCTACAACGGCGAGATCTACGACTTTCAGGAGCACCGCGAGCGGCTCGTCGCCAAGGGCCATCAGTTTCGCAGCCAGAGCGACACGGAAGTGTTGGTCCACCTTTATGAAGAACTGGGGCCTGACTTCGTTCGCGAGCTGAACGGCATCTTTGCTATCGCCCTTTGGGACACCCGCAAGCGTCAGTTGCTACTCGCGCGCGACCATGCCGGCATCAAGCCGTTGTATTACTGGCGGGACGGCTCGCGTCTCTACTTCGCCTCCGAAATCAAAGCCCTGCTTCGGGTGCCCGGCATCCCGCGTGAGTTGAACGAGAACGCGGTGCCCGAGTACCTGACGCTGCTCTGGGTGCCCGGCGAAGAGACGATGCTCAAGGCCGTCCGCAAGGTCGAGCCGGGCCATTATCTCATTTGGAAGGACGGTCGCGTCGAGACGAAGCAGTGGTTCTTCCTGGAGTATGAGCCGGACGAATCCGTCAGCGAGTCCGAGTGGATCGATCGCGTCCACGACACGTTCATGCGTACGACCCGACGGCAAATGGTTTCCGACGTGCCGTTGGGGGCGTTCCTCTCCGGAGGAACGGATTCGTCCGGCATCGTCGCCTGCATGAGGCGCTCCTTCCCCGATCGCGAGATTAGTTGCTATACCTACACGTTCGACGCCGCGGACATGGCCCGCGACCAGTTCGAGTACGACTTTCCCTATGCGGAAGAGGTCGCGCGCCGTTTGGGCGTGCGGCTCAAGTCGTTTCACCTCAGCCCGTCCGTGATCTCGCTCCTGCCAAAGCTCATTTACCACATGGACGAGCCTGACGCGGACCAGTCGATCTTTCCGTCGTATTTGATCTCCAAGCTCGCGCGGGAAGATGGGACGACGGTGCTGTTGTCCGGCACCGGCGGGGACGAGGTCTTTTTCGGCTATCGCAGCCACCAAGCACTTCGCCGGATGGAGAATTTGAGGTGGGTGCCGCGATGGATTCTGGGACCGGCCTTGGCGGCGGCCACCGGTGCCACGACGCCGATCCTGGGAGCGCAAAGCGCGCTGCCGCGCCGGCTGCGGAAGTTCCGTAGCGCGCTGATGGGAAACGGTGTCGAGCGGTTTCTCGCGTTGTCGGATTGGTCGAGCCCGATGGTCCGCGAACGGATCTATACGGACCGGTTCGCCTCAACGCTCGATTTGGCGCGAACCGCGGCGTCGCTGCAGAAGTATTACGATAATTTCCTCGGGACCGGCGAATTGAATCGCCGCTCGCACATCCTAATCCAGACGTTCCTGGCGGCGCACAATTTCAACTACACGGACAAAACGAGCATGGCCGCATCCGTGGAGACGCGAGTCCCGTATATGGACGTCGAGCTGATGCGGCTTTGCGCCAAAATCCCGGAGCGTTACAAGCTCAAGGGATTGGAAACGAAATACCTGCTCAAGGAAGCGATGAGCCGGTATCTGCCGCGCCGGGTGCTATACCGGAGTAAGAGCGGTTTTGGCGCGCCCCTGCGGAAGTGGGTGGCCGAGGACCTGCGTGACTGTATCCAGGAACAATTGGGCCCGCGCCGGCTGGGTAGCCGGGGCCTGTTCGATCCGGCCGCGATCCAGGAGATTCTCCAGGAGAACAAGGAAAACCAAGCCGATCATGCGTACCTGATTTACGCGCTGCTCACGCTTGAGTTATGGATGCAAACTTTTGTCGACCGCGCCGGCGAACAAGTGACCCTGTAAACGATCCCGACTAGATTCCTGCGTTGCCTCGTAGACGATGCATGGCGTGAAGAAAATGGCCACAAAGACGGCGGTCAAGAATTACTGGGAAGCCAAGGTTTGCGGCGCGACCTACGGCCGCGAGGATCCGGATGGCGCCGTAGATTTGGATCGAATGGCCGACGCTCGCTATCGCTTGGAGCCGTATGTTCCACCGTTCGCCGATTTCCCGTCGGGGCGGGGAAAACGGCTTCTGGAAATCGGCGTCGGGGGAGGGGTCGATTTTACATCCTGGGTACAAAACGGCGCCGACGCGACCGGCGTTGATCTGACGGAAGCCGGCGTGCGGATGACGCGCTCGCGCCTCGCGCAGAAGCCGTTGGACCCGGGCTCGTATCGCCTCCTCGTCGCCGACGCGGAGAACCTTGCTTTTCCGAACGAGTCGTTTGACATGGTCTATTCGTGGGGAGTGCTTCATCATTCCCCCGATACCCGGCGAGCCTTTCGAGAAGTTCACCGCGTGCTCAAGCCGGGCGGACTCTTCAAGGGGATGATCTATCATTTGTACTGCCCGGTCTCCGTCATGTTTTGGATGCGCTACGGCTTATTGGCTGGAAAACCCTTCAAATCCATCAGGCAGGCGGTGTTCGAAAACCTGGAAAGTCCCGGAACGAAGGTCTATACCAGAAAGGAAGCCGCACAAATGTTGTCGTACGTCGGGTTCTCTGATGTAAAGGTGTCCACGATCCTCAGCTTCGGCGATCTCTTGTTGAATAAACCCCAAGCCAAGTACAACTCATTGCCCTATCGGATGTGGTGGCGTTTCTACCCGCGATGGCTCATACGAACGCTCGGAGATAATTGGGGTGGAAACCTCCTGTTCACCGCTCGAAAGTAAGCGGCCGTCCCGGGGTGGAGTTCGTTCCGCTTCATCGGGAACAGGCCACGGCCCATATCGGACGCCCGGCCTCCATTCAAACGCCGACTGGTCGGGTAGCCGATACGGGCGTACAATACCCGGTTTCATTAGAGAATCGGTCGGCGTGACGGATTTCAGTTTCGTCCGCGGATCGGGAGTCAACTGATGAGCACGACCTATGACAAATCCGTCGTGAAATCCTATTGGGAAAGAAAGACCTGCGGCGCGCAGTACGGGATGAAGGAAGGCGCCGCGAAGGTGGTCAACGACGATGTGGATCTTCGCAGGATGGCGGAGACGCGCTATCGCTTGGAGCCGTTCATCCCTCCCTTCGCCGACTTTCCCAGCGGCAAGGGCAAGAAGCTCCTGGAAATCGGAGTCGGCGGCGGCGTCGATTTTTCCTCGTGGGTCTCGAACGGCGCGATCGCGACCGGCGTTGATCTGACCGAAGCCGGCATCAAGATGACCCAGCGCCGCTTGGGCGAGATGGGCATCGCCGAGGATCGTTATCGATTGTTCGTCGGTGACGCCGAGAACCTCGCCTTCCCGAACGATTCGTTCGACATGGTCTATTCGTGGGGAGTGCTCCACGCCTCTCCGGATACCCCCAAAACGCTAAAAGAAGTCTTCCGGGTTCTGAAGCCCGGCGGCATCTTTCGAGGAATGATCTATCACGTTCACTGTTGGGTCGGTCTGATGTTCTGGTTCCGGCATGGGCTGCTGGAAGGTCGGCCGTTCCGCTCGCCTCGCGACGCGATGTTCCACAATTTGGAAAGCCCTGGGCAGAAGACCTACACCCGAGGCGAAGCCCGACAGATGCTGGAGGATGCCGGGTTCGCGGACATCGAGATCGAGACCAAGCTCGGTTTCGGCGATACGCTCGATTTCACCCCACGGGAGAAATACCGGTCCGCCGCTTACAAGATCGGCTGGAAGCTTTATCCCAGATGGCTCGTGCGTCTGATGGGCGACCGCTGGGGCGGCAACCTGATGATGAAAGCGCGGAAGCCGTAGCGATCTGCTGGCGCGCCGTCGTAACGCCATTTCAAATAACCTTGTGAAGCAAATTCTACAGAATCTCAAGACGGGCGTGATCGAACTCGCCGAGCTACCATGCCCAGTCGTCCGTCCGCGCTGCCTACTCATCCAATCTCGCGCGAGCCTGATCTCGGCGGGAACGGAGCGGATGCTCGTCGAACTGGGCAAAGGCAGTCTGATCGCCAAGGCTCGTTCACAGCCCGACAAAGTCAGACAAGTCCTCGACAAAATCAAGACCGACGGGCTCCTGCCGACGATGGAGGCCGTCTTTTCCCGGCTCGACGAACCGCTGCCCTTGGGCTACTGCAACGCCGGCGTCGTCGTCGAGGTCGGCGAAGGCGTGGAAGGGTTTCAGATCGGCGATCATGTGGCCAGCAGCGGCCCGCACGCCGAGATGGTCTGTGTCCCGCAAAATCTTTGCGCAAAGATTCCCGATGGCGTGGACGATGAGGCGGCGGCCTTCGTCGTTCTCGGCGCCATCGGCCTCCAGGGCATTCGGCTGGTCGAGCCGACGATCGGCGAGTCCGTCGTCGTGATCGGCCTGGGGCTGATCGGCCTCGTAACGGTACAAATCCTGATCGCCGGCGGCTGCCGAGTCTTGGGCGTCGACCCGAGTTCGGCCAGACAGGAATTGGCCCGGAGATTCGGCGCGCAAACCGCGAGTTCCGGCGAAGGGGCGGACCCGGTGTCGGCGGCAATGGCCTTCTCCGACGGCCGTGGCGCCGACGGCGTAATCATTACGGCTTCCTCTCGAAGCAGCGACATCATGCATCAAGCTGCGGCCATGTGCCGCAAGCGCGGGCGGATCGTCCTCGTCGGCGTCGTCGGCCTCGAACTCTCCCGAACGGACTTCTACAAGAAAGAACTCTCTTTCCAGGTCTCCTGCTCCTACGGCCCGGGTCGCTATGACCCCGCCTATGAGGAGCGCGGCCAGGATTACCCCCTCGCGTTCGTCCGATGGACCGCCCAGCGAAACTTCGAAGCGGTGCTGGACCTGCTCGCATCTCGCAAGTTGGACGTCGCCCCGCTCATCAGCCGTCGCATCCCGCACAGCGACGCAGGCGAAGCGTATCGCACGCTCACGGACGACCGTACGGCGCTCGGGATCGTCCTCACCTATCCGCAGGCGCGGCCGCCGACCCAGCGCGTCGTGACGGTATCGACGCCGGCGGCGTCCACGGCCTCTGGCGGACAAGCCGTCCTCGGTCTGATCGGCGCAGGCACCTACGCCAAGCGTACCCTCCTGTCGAATCTCAAGGGTTGTCCCGTGCGGCTGCGGATTGTCGCCAGCGCGGGCGGCGTCAGCAGCGGACACCTGGCTCGAAAATTCGGATTCGAACGCGCGACGACGGATTACCAGGAGGTCCTCCGCGATCCCGAAGTGAACCTCGTCTATATCGCGACGCGCCACAACTTGCACGCTCGGATGACCCTGGAAGCGCTTGCGGCCGGCAAGCACGTCGCCGTCGAGAAGCCGCTCTGTATGACCCCCCGCGAGCTGGAGGAAATCGCCGCGGCGCACGCTCGGACAAACGGGCAACAACTCTTCGTCGGCTTTAACCGCCGGTTCGCATTGCCCACGGTGAAGATGAAAGAACTCTTGAGCCGCCGTACGCAGCCGATCTGCGTCAGCATCATGGTCAACGCCGGCGTCGTCGGCGTGGAAGCCTGGGTCCAGGACAAAGCGCAAGGCGGCGGGCGGATCATCGGCGAGGGTTGCCACTTCATCGACCTCATCTCCTATCTCGCAGGCGCTCCTATCACGCGGGTCACGACGACGACCATCGGCCCAGCGCCCGGCGTCGTCTGCCGCGACGACAAGGCGACGATCACGATGACCCTCGCGGACGGCTCCATGGGCACCGTCCACTACTTTGGCAACGGCGACAAGAGCTACCCTAAGGAAACGGTGGAAGTCTTTTGCGAGGGTCGCGTCCTTCGCCTCGAAAACTTCCGCGTCCTGCGTGGCTACGGCTGGCCCGGTTTTTCGAAATACCGGCTCTTCAAGATCAACAAGGGTTTTCACGAAACCGCCTTCAACATCACGCGGACGGTGGCGGCGGGCGGCTCGGTGCTGATGCCTTTCGAGGCAATCTCAAACGTGATGAAAGCGACGTTCGCGGCCGTTGAATCGGCCGCTACCGGGCTTCCCATCGAGGTCGCGTGACGGGCCGATGAACGTAATCGACGACTCCCCATTTGTGGCGAAGCGCATCAGCCGAGGAAGGGCGCTCGCGATGTGTCCGGTTGGGACGATCTACATTGCACAAGGTCCGCTGATCTCGCGTTCCACGGATGACGGCCGAACGTGGCAACACTGCGCACGGATCCAATTGCCGCCGCTTCGACAGTTGGTAGGGATGTCGCGCTTGGCGTCCCGACTGCTGCGCCAGGAAATCCGGGCCTTCGGCATCCTGTCCAGTGGAGGCTTGGTAGCCTCCGGTCGCCACGGCGTCTACTTCGGTGGGCCAGGCGAGCAGCGCATGATGCGAAGCCGGATTGATGAGGGGGGGCAGAAGCTCTTTCCTCCGCTGACCATGACCGTCGGCCCGAACGATCGCGTGTTATGGAGCGAATACAATTCCAACCCTTACCACGGCAAGCCCGTGCGTGTGTACGTCTCCGATGATGGCGGCAGGAGCTACGACGTGGGCTTCGTCTTTAAGGCGAACGACATCAAACATCTTCACAATCTCGTGTATGACCCCGCGTTGCGGAAATACTGGCTCCTGGCGGGAGACTGGGAACATGAACCGGGCATCGGTCTGCTCAGTGAAGACCTCAAGGACTTCGACTGGGTCGTCCGCGGCGAGCAAAAGTACCGGACGGTCGACGTGTTCGACTTCGGCGATCGACTGATCTATGGCATGGACTCCGATCTCGAACCCAACGCGGTCTTCTCGATGGAGAAGGCCACGGGGCGCGTGACCCGGCTCATGGAACTCGAAGGAAGCTGCATTTACTCCTGCCGCTGCGGCCCGTGGTACGTCATCTCCACCACCGTCGAACCCTCCAAATTCAACCGCTCGCGCCACGCCGCCCTTTACCTCTCGCGCGATGGTGAAAAATGGAATTGCGTCCATCGCGTCCAGAAGGACCGCTGGGACGATCGCTACTTTCAATACGGCTCGCTCATCCTCCCGCGAGGCGCGAGCCCGCGCGAAACGCTGTTCTTCAGCGGCCAGTCCCTCAAAGGGATCGACGGTCAATTGTTCTCGACGGACCTTTCCGTCTTCGCCGGCCGCATTTGACGGTTCAAAATCAGTTCTCTTCCGCCGTACGAGGCGCCGCGATTTCCATCCGACACAAAGTGCAAATGATTCAATCTCTCGGCGCTCGCTGGGCGCTCTGGCGGGTCGGTTACGCCCTGCGCAAAAAAAGCGGCCTTCTCAAACGGCGCTTTCCCGCCCCCGACTGGCGTTCCATCACGCTTGCTGACATCCTGGAGGGCGGCGTACCCACGGACCCCAGCGCCTATCAAGAACACCGGTCCTCCCTCAAAGGCCGATTCCTGTTCGACCCCGGCGATCTGCCCGATGCAGCGCTGCTCGGCGAATTGATGGGCCCGGACGGCCGCAAGCGGACGATCGAAGTCGCGGACGACTTCACGCACGGGCGATTCCTCTATTTCAGCCGCCGGACGTTCGATCTCGGCTGGCCGACGGATTGGCTGCGGAGCCCGATGACCGGCGGCCGACACGAGGCCCGCACGCACTGGTGCGACTACGAAACCTTTTCGCCGGACCGCGGCGATATCAAGGAAGTCTGGGAGCCGTCGCGATTCGCCTGCGCGTACTGGCTCGTCCGCGCCTACGCGATCAC
>CAYMXF010000008.1:24927-26560 GCA_964393935.1 uncultured Planctomycetaceae bacterium | reverse complement strand
TCAACTCGGTGTTGGCGGAGACTTGCCGCTTGGCGAGCGACTTGCGAATGACCGTCTCGACCGGCATGGCGACGCAGCACGCGAGCGTGCAGAAGGCGTCGAACGCGGGCTCGTCGAAGGGCGCGTCGGCGACGTCGTTCTCGACGTAAAGCATCCCCAGCGTGCCGGACTGGCAGATCAGCGGCACGGCCATCGCCGAGCGGAGCCCGGCGGTGGGCGCTTCCGGGCAAAAAAGGTACAGCGTGTCGGTGACGCATCGTGGAAGCATGATCTCCGAAAAGGCCGGCCGGTCGCAGGGCTGGCCGTGCTCGTTCACGCCCAGCGACCACTGGAAGGGGCCGTGATCCTCGGAGCGAATACCGGCCCAACCGCGCCTCGCGCCGAAGGTGCGGATCATCGCGCGTAGGATGGGGGCGAGCAGATCCTTGGCGCTTTCCAATTGCCCAAGCCGTAGCGCCAGGAGCGTCATTTGCTCCAGGTGCTCCTTGCCGACGGTCACGTTCGCATTGAACTTCTTCGCGACGGTGCCGAGCGGCAGCGTCTGGTCATGCTTTCGGGAGAGCGCGACCATCCGCTCGCGCTGCAACTCCTCCGGGCTCTTTCCGGACTCCATGAAAAGCCGGATGGCGAAAGGCCCCATTTGGATCTCGTCGGCATGCCGGAGCCGGGCGCGGCCCTTTTGAACAGCGTGATTGAGACAGGTCGGCACCGACGTATCCACGACTTCGAGCCACCAGTCTCCGCCGGGATCCTGAACGATCGTCGCCTGATGCCCGCCGACGCGAGGATCGGGAAGATGGACGGCGCAATCGGGGCTCGAGCCGATCGTGACCGCTCCTGCCGCCGCGCGAAGCGTGGAACGGAGCTTCTTATCCTCCAGGATCATGAGCCGCATCGCACTATCTCCCGGTTTCTTTGAACGGAGCACGCCGGGCCATTCGTTCGAAGTGTTCTGAAGAATTGTACGGCGAAAATGACCCGATCTCAATGGAGGCGAGTCCCCGCCGATCGGCCTGACCTACAGTGAGATACCGCATTTCCACAACAAGAACCAAGGGACAAGGCGGCGTAACTTCAGTGGGCCGCCTGATTTGACAGGTCTGAACGCGCCTGATAACCTTGCTGATCTTGCTTCATAGTCGGTGGCGGCAAGCTTCTTGCCGCCGATAGAAGACTTCCTCGATCGATGCGCGGTCTATCAACGATGCAGGATGGAATTTTTAGAAAACTCATCGTGCTGTTTATCGCAGCGGTACTAGGCGGGTGCGGCAAGGAGCCGACCACGCCGACGATCCTGCAAGCCAAGGCGCAGCCCTACGTCCAGGACGTGCCGGTTCCGTCGTCCTTCAAACTGGACCGGGAGAAGTCCGACCACTCGTACAAGGAAGGCCGCCGGACGGTGAAGCACTTCTATCTCGGCAGCGCCGAGCCGCTGGTCGTCCGCAACTTTTACGTGCAGAACATGCCGGGGACCGGCTGGCAGATCGTGGACGAAAAGCTCCAAAACGGCGTCTATGCGATCAACTATCGCAAGGCCGAGGAACGCTGCGAGATTCGCATCGAGAAGATCCCGGCGGGTTGGTTCAGCCCCAGCACGCGCATTCGAGCCACCGTTCGCTCGCCGGACCTGGAA
>CAYMXF010000008.1:14887-24827 GCA_964393935.1 uncultured Planctomycetaceae bacterium | reverse complement strand
TCGTCGGCATCCGCCGGCCAAAACTGGACGGAGACGGCCGTCAACGCCTACAACCGAATTCTCACTGACTACCCCCACGACATCAGCGCCGTCGGGCAGTCGCTGATCGCCCTCGGCGTCTTGGCGGAAAACAAATCCGAAATGGAAAAGGCCCGGCAATATTATCAAAAAATACTGGACGATCCGCGCTTCGCGGATACGCCCTTCAAATTGCAGGCCAAATTTCGCCTCGACGGCCTGTTCCGTTGGTCGCAACCCGTCGTCTTTCCGCCGGCCCCCGTCACCGTGCCGGCGCCGGATCCGTTCCTGTTGTCGACGACCGCGCCCACACTGCCGATCCTGCCGACGTCAGCCCCCGCGGGCGGCGTCCAGATTGTCCCAACGTTGCCATCGTCCCCGAAACCCCCTGCGTCGCAGCCCAAGGGCTGATTCGCAACCCGCCGCGACGGCGTTTTGATTTTTTGACTTTTTGGCGTTTTGAATCATGCTGCCCGACACGATCAAGACTCGCGGCCTGCACACCGGCGTCCGCTTCGCCCCACCGGCGGCGCTCGACAAGCAGCACAAACAGCAATTTCAAATGAAGGCTAGCGAAGGCTTCGATTGGCGCAGGCAGGAATACGCCGAAAACGTCTGGTCGCTGGCCAGCCCCCAGACCGAGGGCGACCCGCGAAGTCAGCTCAAACTCTCAATCCAGCCCGACCTCGTGAACTTCGAGGACTTCTTCCCCACCGGGCCGCTCGACCTCTTTCTCGACAACCTCAAGCTCGCATTGGACTGCGTCGCGTCGGTCTTCGGAACTCGGCTGATCCTCGCCTCCGGCGCGATCATTCGCCTCACCGCTCAATCCGAAGGCAACGACGCGCGGCTCTTCCTCGGGCAGCGCTGCCTGGGCCTCGACGATCGGCTCGGCCCTCTTCGCCGTCCCGTGCACGCCGTCGGACTCAAGTTGCTGCTGCCGCCGATCCCGGGTCCGGAAAGCCCTAACTGGCAGGCCGAGGTCAAGGTCGAATCGCTGGTGGAAGACGTGCGCCAGCTTTTCATCGAGGTCGACACGCGTTGGTCCGCGCCGGTTCAGTGGGACCCGCAAGCCGTCGTGGACCGAGTCAAGACGGCCCATCATTTCGCAACCACACAGGTCGTCGAAATGCTCCAGGGCTTGGCCGGCGGACGCGGCCCCAATTGATGACGGCGATTTTTATTCGGCCGACAGCGCCTGTACCGGCGCGTCCACCCGATCCCCGCGATACGTCGTACCCCGCCACGTAATCGTCGAACGCCCGCCCAATCGGCGGATCGCTCCCCCCAGCGCCCAAAGCCCGATCGCCGCGCCCAGCGGATAGGCCAGCGCGTAGATCGGATTCAATCGGTTCAATCGATAAAAGCGAAGCATGACCGTCATCTGTGCAAGACAAGCGCCGGCGGACGCGACCAACAGGACTCGCCACGGCGTGGCCGCCCCCGAATCCGTGCAAGCCGCCACGATGGACGCGGCGAGCGTCGCCCATGGCAGCAGGCTGGAGATCGCGACCGCCAGCCCTGTGACCACGAGCCGCCGCAACGTCCCGAAGCAACCGTAAAAAATGCGGCTCCAACCGGCCCGCGTCTTGGTGAAGCCGTCGTACATCCGCACGGTGTACAGGTCCAGGTTCGATACGACGCAGAGCCGCTGCCCGATCTGCTTCGCGCGGCGGGCCATGTGCATGTCCTCGTTCAGCTCGGTCTTGACGGCGTCGTGCCCGCCGATGGCTTCGTAGCACGTGCGGCGCATGAGCATGAACGCCCCGTTCGCGTAGGCGGTCGATCGCTTGGGATCGTTCACGCGAAGCGGGTTGAACCAGATGATCATGATCCCGCTGCACGCCGGCTGAATGACGCTCTCCCAAAAGCCCTTGGTCTCGTGCGCCGGCAGGACCGAGAGGAAATCGACGCCCTTCTCCATCGCGTAACGCATCGCGATGGTCAGCGACCGACGGGAGTGTTGAACGCAATCGGCATCTGTAAAACAAAGCCACTCGCCCTTGGAGCGATCGACGCCCTCGCGCATGGCGTTGTTCTTTCCGAACCAGCCGGGGCGAAGCTCTCGGACATGTACGCCGGTCAATCGACCGTTCTCGGCCGCGACGCGGTCGATGATCGTACCCGTCACATCGGTGCTGCGATCGTTGACGGCGATGATTTCGAGATTCGGATAATCCTGGCCAACGAGCGAGCGTAGGCAGCCCTCGATGTTGGACTCCTCATCCTTGGCGGCGACGAGCAGGCTAATCGTCGGCAGCCCCCCGCCCTCGTTCGCGTACATCGTCGAATCCAGCGGCGGCATGACCCGCGAGGCGCGCGAAAGCTGAAAATGGCGGCTGGTCCACACGACCATCGCCAGCAACGTCAGCCCCGACCATGCCCAAAGAATCACCGCCATTCCACCATTCACTCCTTAGTGCAGCCGCAACACCACGATCAGCGCGGCCAGCCAAAAACCGATTTGCAGAAGCTCCCACGTAAAACGACCCGGGCTCAGCCGCAGGAGTTGTACGACCACGTAGCGCCGCATCAAGGCCGTCGATCGGTCCGTCCCCGAAAAATAGACGCACCAGCCCCACAGCGATCGAACCGTCACGACCGTCGCATAGAAGGTACAGAGAATTCCCAGGACCAGCCGCCAGAACTCGAAGAGATCGCGATGGGCCAAACTCACGCCTCGTCCTCGTCCGGGGTGGGGACGCCGCTGGTTAAGCCCTCGAAGAGAAGGCTTCCGATCCGCACTGCCGTCGCACCGCATTCGATGGCGGTCTCGAAGTCGTTGCTCATCCCCATGGACAGCACCTTGAAGTGCGGCCCCAATTGATGCTCGCCGCGCATGTCTTCGAAGATGTCGCGCAATCGTTCGAACGCCAGATGCAGCTCCTGCGGCTTGGAATCCAGCGGGGCCATCGTCATCAGTCCGCACAATCGAACGCCCGGCCACTCGGCCAGATGCTCCACCAGATGCGAGGCGGCGCCGACGGCGATGCCGAATTTCGAGCGCTCGCCGCTGGTATTGACCTGGAGCAGGATGTCGACGACGCGGCCGAGCTTGATCGCTTGTTGATGGAGATCCTCCGCCAGGCGAAGGCTATCGACGCTGTGGATCAACTCCGCCCAGGGGACGACGAGCTTGACCTTGTTGCGCTGAAGATGGCCGACCATGTGCCATCGAGGGCGCGGCGCCATCCCCTCGCGCCGTCCCCCGAGCACGCTCTTTCGCTCGAAGAATTCGTGAATCATCCCCGCGCGCTGGTTGAGCTGCTGCCCCCGGCTCTCGCCGATGTCCAGGATGCCCAGCTCCAAGACCTGGCGGATGACGTCTACCTCGACGTACTTGGTGACGGCGATGAGACGGACGTCCTCGGGATGGCGGCGAGCCCGGAGGCACGCGTTGTTGATGCGCTCGCGCGCCTTCTTGAGATTATCGCTGAGCCGGCGTCGGATCGAGGCGACATTGGTAACCACGGCAAGCGTTTCCTTTCGTCGATGACCCGGCGCGCCATCGTGCGCCCCCGAGACCGCGTCCATCGCGACCGGATTCTAACCGTGGACATCGAGCCCCGACAAGTCGGAGGCCCACGTCTAAAGCCGCATGCCGCTCATCCCTTCTTGTGGAGGAGGGATCGGCTCTCGAGATCGCTCCGCCGTATCGTCCACCCGCAGCATCCCCAACGCACGAAATAGAAACCCCGCCACGATCGGAATCGCCATGAGCAGCACGAAGAGTTGCCCCCGCGCCAGCCGAACCGCGAGCGGCCCCAACGCGGCGAAGCCCGCGCCGATCACGTAGCACACCAAGACGGTCTGCCGGACGGAGAGACTGCGATCGCGAAGCTGGTCGTACAAGTGGCTGCGGTCTCCCGTAAAGAGCGGCCGGTTATTGATCCATCGCCGCCCGATCGCCAACCCCGTATCCAGCACCGGCACCGCGA
This sequence comes from uncultured Planctomycetaceae bacterium, assembly GCA_964393935.1. GTDB lineage: Bacteria > Planctomycetota > Phycisphaerae > UBA1845 > UTPLA1 > DATEMU01. Next base: position 20,871 of record CAYMXF010000008.1, on the reverse strand, counting down.
AAACAATGAGCGCCCCATCGAACCATCGCCACGATGGCTGCGTCCGGCACGCCGGATGCTCCATGAGCAGAATCATCACGACGGCCGTGCTGTAACCCAGGAGCAGCGAGCCGCTATCGCCCATGAACATGCTCGCCGGATGAGAATTGAAAAAGAGAAAACCCAGGCACGCCCCCAGGATCGCCGCGCACAGGGCGGCGCGCACCGGCGCGAGCGCATCACCGACGGCGGGCATGGAAAGACTGACGTAAAAAAAGCCGATCGAGGCGATGCCCAGGATGCCCGCGCACAGGCCGTCCATCCCATCGATGAAGTTCGTCGCGTTCATCGCCCCGGACAGCGCGAAGATGCACACGGCGGCGCTGACGCAAAGGATCGCCGGCTCGCTGACCGCCCAGGCCGGTAGATCACTCGTGAACGACACCAACAGCGCCCGCCCGCATTCGCGACCGATCCCGCCGTACATCAGGAGCCCGGCCGCGACGGCCTGCACGATGAGCCGGAACTTCGGCGACAAGTGGCGAAGATCGTCGACGAGCCCGACGAGCACGAGCAGCGTCCCGCTCAGGGCGATCCAACCAATCTTTTCTCCATCGGCTCGCAGGAGCACGATCGCGGCGACGAGCGCGGCCAACCAGCCCATGTACATCGCCACGCCGCCCATATAGGGGATGGGCTTCTCGTGCGGCTTGAGGCCCGAGTCCGGCCTGTCGAACAGGTCCATCCGAATGGCCGCCATCCGAACGAAGGGACAGGCGACAAGCGTGACCGCCAGCGCGACCGCAAATGGCCAGACATACGACGAGAAGAAATCGAGAAAGGAAGTGGAGGCCGCTGGACGCGTCATCACGCCGTCAGGCTCCGTGGAAACTCAGGATGGTCCGGGCGACCCGCTCCTGCTGCGTCACCGTCAACTCCGGATAAATCGGCAGGGCGAGCACCTCGCGCGCCGCCTGTTCCGCATGGGGCAGGCTGCCCGACTTGCCGCCAAGATAGGCAAAGCACTCCTGCAAATGCAGCGGGACGGGATAGTACACCTCCACACCAATGCCACTATCCTGGAGATGCTGCCGCAATTCGTCGCGCCGCGGGACGCGAATGCAATACTGGTTGTAAATCGACACATTGCCCGCGGCGATGACCGGTGACTTGACCATCGAACGGGCAAATAGAGCGTCGTAGCGTCTCGCGTTTTCCGCGCGCCGGCGCGACCAGCCGTCGAGGTGACGCAGCTTAACGCGAACGACCGCCGCCTGGAGCACATCGAGCCGGAAGTTGCCGCCGATCCACTTGTGGTAATATTTCGGCTGAGCGCCGTGATCGCGAAAGATGCGAATCCGCTCGGCGAGCTTCTCGTCGTGGGTGACGACCATGCCCGCGTCGCCGAAGGCCCCGAGGTTCTTGCTGGGGAAGAACGACAGCGTGCCCAGCCAGCCCATGCTGCACGCCTTCTTCCCGCGGTGGGTCGCGCCGATCGACTGCGCCGCATCCTCCATCACCGGGATCGAACGGCGGCCGGCGAGTTCCATAATCTCGTCCATGGCCGCGCACTGGCCGAACAGATGCACGGGGATGATCAGCTTCGTCTTGCTCGTAATCGCCGGCTCGATCAACGCCGCCGTGGTATTGAACGTCTGCGGGTCGATATCGACGAAGACCGGCCTGGCCCCGAGCCGGCTGACGCAGCCCGCCGTGGCGAAGAACGTGAACGTCGGGACGATCACCTCGTCGCCCGGCCCGATGCCCGATGCCATCATGCCGCAAAGCAGCGCATCCGTGCCGCTGCTCATGCCGACGCCGAACTTGCAACCGCAGTAAGCCGCAACGGCTTCCTCGCAGAGGGCGACCTCCGGCCCGCCGATGAACCGCTGCGATTCGCAAACCGCGTCGATCACCGACCGAATCTCCTCGCGGATGGCGTCGTACTGCGCGCGGAGATCGAGCAGCGGAATCGGGCCTAACGTCGACGGCGGTGGCGTGGCGATTCGTGTCATTTGTGCAAAGATATCCGGATCAGAGCCGCGACCGTAAGGGAGCGCCGGGCAACGCTTCGAACGCCGCGCGACGCTCCCTTACGGTCGCGGCTCCGATCGAAGTAAAGGCGTGCGAAGCACACCCTACCAATCGCTGATATAGAACTTCTTGATGGAAACCGCAAGGCCCTACGCGCTGGCGGCCAGATAGCGCGTCCCTAAGTGCCGTATCAAGTCCCGCACGGAGACCATCGCCAGGGGATGACCCTCCTTCGCGATGGGAATGTGCCGAAAGCCCCCCACGTCCATGCGGTTCATCGCCCAGGCGATCGTCGCATCCGGCGGGAGCGTCTCGGGGTCCGGCGTCATGAACTCGCGGACCGGGCTGGATTTGAGTTCGTGGTAGCGGTCGCCGATTTTCAGGAGCAGATCGCGCTCGCTGAAGATCCCCACGAGCTTGCCCTGCGCGACGACGAGCACGCAACCGACGTTGCCGGCCACGAGCCGATCGACGACCTCCTGAAGCGTGGCCGTCGGGCTCACCAGGATCGGCGGGACCGCCATGACCTGCGACAGCGGTTCACACGCGATCGTCCCCTCCCGCCCCGCATTCGCCTTCGCCATCGGCGGCTCATCGGCGATCAGCGACTGACCGCACTTCTCGCAGTCATCCGCGCCGTCTATGTTCTTGTGTTTGCAGGAGCGGCAGATCACACGTTATTCCACAACCCACGTATCGCCGGAGTTCAGCAGTTTTTCGAGCGTGCCTTTGCCCTGTTTCTCGACCGCGGTGCGAATCTGCGCGTGGACGCCTTCGTCGAAGAGCGGCGCCGCGACGTTGCGCAGGACGCCCATCGGCTCGGGAAACTCGGGGTAGCGCATGCGGCTGAGCATGAACGCCAGGCTCGGCTCGGCCATCTTCTCGTCGTGGAAGAGCAGGTCGTCTTCCTTGATGTCGCCGCCGAGCTGAACGACCTCCGGTTCCATGTTCTTGAGCAGAATGCCCTTGTCGCGGTTCTTGCCGAAGATCATCGGCTTGCCGTGCTCGAGATAGAGCGTGGTGTCTTCCTTGGTTTCCTTGCCGCTGGCGTACTCGAAGGCCCCGTCGTTGAAGACGTTGCAGTTCTGATAAATCTCGATGAACGCCGTGCCTTTATGCTTCGAGGCGCGCTGGAGTGTCTCGGCCAAATGCTTGACGTTAACGTCCATCGTCCGTGCGACGAACGTCGCCTCCGCGCCGATCGCGATGGAGAGCGGATGCAGCGGATTATCCACCGTGCCGAACGGGCTGGATTTGGTTTTCTTGCCTAATTCGGAGGTGGGCGAATACTGCCCCTTCGTCAGGCCGTAGATCCGATTGTTGAACAGCAATACCTTGATATCCAGATTTCGCCGAATCAAATGGATGAGGTGATTGCCGCCGATGGACAGCCCGTCGCCGTCGCCGGTCACCACCCAGACCGACAACTCCGGGTTGGCGACCTTCACGCCCGTCGCAATCGCCGTTGCGCGCCCGTGAATGCTGTGGAAGCCGTACGTGCTGAGGTAATAAGGAAAGCGGCTCGAACAGCCGATCCCCGAGACGAAGACGAGCTTCTCCTTGGGCACGCCGAGATCCGGCAGAATCTTCTTGACCTGGGCCAGGATCGAATAATCGCCGCAGCCCGGACACCAGCGGACGTCCTGGTCGCTGGCGAAATCTTTCGGCGTCAGTTGCGGTAGTGTTGCAGTGGACATGGTGTTATTTCTTCCCGTCTAAGACTTCCTTGATCTTGCTTTCAATCTCCGCGATCAGGAAGGGTTTGCCCTTGATCTTGTTCAAACCGATCGCATCCACGAGGTAGTTGGCGCGGACGAGCATCCGCAGTTGGCCCATGTTCAGCTCGGGGATGAGCACTTTCTTGTAGTTCGAGAGAATCTCGCCGAGGTTGCGCGGGAACGGATTCAGATACCGCAAATGCGCGGCGGCGACGCTATAGCCCTGCTTCTGGACGCGCTCGACGGCGCTCTTGATCGCGCCGGCCGTGCCGCCCCAACCCAAAACCAGCAGGTCGCCCTTCTCCGGTCCCATGACCGTTTGCGGCGGAACGTCCAGCGCGATCGCCGCCACTTTCTTGGCCCTTAGCCGCACCATCCGCTCGTGGTTCTCGGGGTCGTAGCAAACGTTGCCGGTGATGTCCTGCTTTTCCAGGCCGCCGATGCGATGTTCCAAACCCGGCGTGCCCGGCAGCGCCCACGGCCGCGCGAAATATTCATTGCGCTCGTAGGGCATGAAGGGGTGGCCGTTCGTCCCCGTCGGGTGCTTGACCTCGATCTTGGGCAGCGAAGCGATATCGGGGATCGCCCACGGCTCCTCGCCGTTCGCGACGTAGCCGTCGGACAGAAGGATGACCGGCGTCATGAAGCGCAGCGCGATGCGAACGGCTTCGACGGCCACGTCGAAACAGTCCGCCGGCGACGAGGCCGCGATCACGCAAACCGGGCATTCGCCGTTTCGCCCGCAAATCGCCTGCAAAAGGTCGGCCTGCTCCGTCTTCGTGGGCAGACCCGTGCTCGGCCCGCCGCGCTGTACGTCGATGATGATAAGCGGCAGTTCGGTCATGACCGCCAGACCGATCCCCTCGGCCTTGAGCGCCAGGCCGGGGCCGCTCGTGCCGGTCACGCCGATGTCGCCGGTGAAGGCGGCGCCGATCGCGCTGGTCACCGCGGCGATCTCATCCTCCGCCTGAAACGTCTTGACGCGATAGTTTTTGTAGCGCGCCAGCGTGTGCAAGATGTCGCTGGCCGGCGTGATCGGATAGCTGCCGTAAAACAAGTCCTTGCCCGCCAGATTCGCCGCCGCGATGCAGCCGATCGCTACGGCTTCGTTGCCGGAGATGCGTCGGTACTTGCCCGGCGGGAGCTTCGCCTTGGGCACGTTGAAGCTGCTGGCGAAAATCTCGCAGGTCTCGCCGTAGAAATACCCGGCCTTGAGCACCGACTTGTTCGCCTCGGCGACCACGGGATTCTTGCCGAACTTGTCCTCGATCCACTTGAGCGTCGGCTCCATCGGACGGCCGTAGAGCCAATAGATCGCACCCAGTGCGAAGAAGTTCTTGCAGCGGTCGATGTCCTTCGGCCCCAGACCCGAGTCTTTCAACGCCGTCGCATTCAGCTTTCCGATCGGGATGCGGTGGACCTTGTATTTCGACAAGCTGCCGTCATCGAGCGGATTCTGTTCGTAGCCGGCCTTCTTCAGGTCCGTCTGGCCAAAGTCGTCCTCGTTGACGATCACCATCCCGCCCTCGCGGACGTCGGCGACGTTCGTCTTCAGCGCCGCGGGGTTGAAGGCGACGAGTGCATCGACCATATCGCCCGGCGTGTGAACGTCGTGGCTGCTGAAATTGATCTGGAACCCGCTGACGCCCGCCAGCGACCCGGCCGGCGCGCGAATCTCCGCCGGATAGTCGGGAAACGTGCTGACGTCGTTGCCGAAGATCACCGTACTTCGCGTGAACTGCATCCCGGCGAGCTGCATGCCGTCGCCCGAATCGCCCGCGAAGCGGACCGTCACCTCATCCAAACTTTGCACCGGCTTCTTCGCCGCCGGCATCGTCATCGTCTCAGCAGTAGTCATGGTGTCCTATATCCCTCGCGTCCTTCGCTAGCGTCTCGCGCTCCCCTTCGGGTCGCGGCTAAACCGGACCCCTTTTTCCTGATCACTGGCCACTAGCCACTGACCACTCTTCTTCACGCCCCTTCCGGCTCCGCATCCACCTGGTCCGGCTTCGGCGGCAGGTTGTATACAACGGTCGGAAAGTACTCGACCATGTAGTGAACTATTTCCCGTACCGAAACCCGCCCCAGGACCCGTCCCCGCTTATCCACGACGGGCAGATGTCGATAGCCGCGATCCCGCATGTCCCGTATGACCGCCCCGATGGTCTCGTCGGTGGTGGTGGTGGCCGGGTTTGGCGACATGACCGTGGAGATCATAGCGCCGAAATCGACGCCGGTACCGATAACTCGTTT
>CAYMXF010000008.1:10546-14787 GCA_964393935.1 uncultured Planctomycetaceae bacterium | reverse complement strand
TCCATCTCACGCCGCGGCCATGGCGGAATTGGCAGACGCGCTAGGTTCAGGTCCTAGTGATCGCAAGATCGTGGAGGTTCGACTCCTCTTGGCCGCAGTTTCAAATGACGAATGGCGAAGAGCGAATGGCGAATTGGCGATTCGCGGGCTTGCGGATCGCGGCGAACGCCCGCGTCGAGGGGTCGAGTTCGTCGCATCTCGATTAGCCCTCAAAGCCCCGATACACCTCGCTACGGTGGCCGATTCGAATAATTAGCACTGTTCGCTTCACCATTTGTACGCGGTACACGACGCGCCAGGCGCCAACGCGAATGCGATAGAGCCCGCGAGCCTTGCCCTGCATCGGTATGCTGTCCGGGGGAGTGGGGTCGTCCGCGAGTTCGCGAATCCCCGCGCGGATACGGTCTTGGGCGGGGGTGCGAATGGCGGCGAGCGCCCGCGCCGCCGATGGTAAGATAAGCAGCTTGAACGCCCGTCGGCTCATCGGGCTAATCGCTTGGCGCTTTGCCGCCGGCGCTTAGCCGCGTCAAGTCTCCGTTCGACCCGGTCGAAAGGAAGGGGCCGCTGGCCGCGCCGTTTAGCGTCGGCCAGAGCTTTGTGGGCTTCTTTGGTCCAATGAGCGTCTTCAAGCTCCTCCAGACGATGAAGATCATCGAGCGAAACGATGGCGGCGAAATCCTTGCCGTGCCGCTTGAGGACGATCCGCTCGCCGCCGAAGGCGACGCGATTGACGGCGGTCGCCAACTCGGCCCTCGCCGCCGTGGTCGTCAGGCGCTTCCGTCGTACCCTGGATGCCATCGCCGATGCCTCCACAATTTGTACGTTTTGTACAATTGTAATATGCGGGCTCGATTCCGTCAAGGACGGAAGATGCCTACAGACCTTACCGCTTAGGGGTCGCTGGGCGTCTGCCATCGCCTTCAATTTCAAGGCGACCCAAAGCAACAGGCTCGGCCAACGACCGGCCGCGCGACGGAGCAAATCGCGTACCACGGCCCCGAGCCCCACCTCAAGTAATCGCTCGAATAAGTCCTCGATCCTCATGCCCCCATTCAAGCGAGTGCATGTCGTGACGACTACGGCGCGCTCCGTACAACCTTCGTCATTTGCGGCAGTCGATGTAATAGCCGCTCTGGCCCCGGCCGGGCTTGGATATGCACGTTTTCAACCTTTCTGGCAGTTTTGCGTATTCACGGTCGGCGCGGATGCCGAGCTTCGCAAACTCTGTCGCTTTGACACGGCGTCCCCGCTCTTTCAAGAGCACCCGCACAAAGGCAACCGAGTGTTGGCCGTTCAACCGAATCGGGTCACCGCCATTGATCGTGACGATCCCGGCCGACTCCGTCAATCGAATTTGCGGCTTCGGCTTCTTCTTGGAGCTTTCGTCCCCGCCGCCGCCCGCCGCCCCTTTCGTCTCGCCGCGTGTCCATTCACCGTAGCCGCCGCCGATAACCGTCACGGCGCTGGTATGAGGTTGTCCGCGGTAGATTTCAATGAGTCGTTTCTGATTCATTGCAAGGCATTGGCCAATTCGGTCAACGGTCATTGCCTCTATCTGTGCATCGGTCTTTCCAACCGATTGCAGCATCTCCCGTACCGTACTCCATCGCTCACCGTCCCAGTCAGGAACGATTGAGCGCGCGGCTTTCATTAAGTACGCAAACTCCGCGCTTTTCTTATCCAGAAGTCTCGGCTTCCAGTCAACGGGATTCTTACTTGGCATGTTGCACCTACTTTCATCGATACCGAACCGGGCGAGAGCTGTCGCGTAGGTGCTTGCAACAACCCCGCCCGATCCGTGAAGCAAGCAAACATGCCGGCCCAAGTAACCACAGGGCGCTCGGCTCCGGAATGACGGCGCGCCACGCTTCATAGTTGCCGTCCGGGTTGTAGCCGAAGCCAGTAACGACGCTGCCATCAGCCGATATTCCACGCGCTTCCGTAATTCGCCAGCCATCGAGATTCAGAGCGTAATCGGAGATGAAGACATCTTGAAGCAACCGGACACCATTAACACCATCCCATATGAACGCAACGTTTTCGATGGTGCCGAGCCCATGTCCGACGATAATTGACCCGTCAGCCGAAACGGCGTTTGCTTGAGCATAACTGGTAGTTGGGGGCATACCCAAACCTACCATTTCCGATTGTTCCGTCCATCTAAAGGGCTCCACTTTCCCGTCAGAGTTGTTGGCGCGCCCCACAATCACAGTTCCATCATGGTTGACCGCAAGCGCAGTGCTCAAGTCGCCGGGATTCAGGCTACCCAATCCCTCCATACCGCCTTGTGCTCGCCATCTAAACGCCTCACTGCTGTTCCAACCAGCGCCGACAACAGCGGTGCCGTCTCCGGAGACAGCGTAGGCTTCGCTCCCGATGCCTCCGGGCGAAAGTTCCCCCAAGCCAACCATGCCCGCTTGCTCCGTCCAAACAAACGCTTCGATTGCATTCGCTGAGGTTGCGCGACCCACAATCACGGTTCCGTCTGCTGAGACTCCGCGCGCCACGCTATTGTGCGCTCCTCCGGCGAGGTCGCCGATTGCCAAGATTCCCCCCGATGCGGTCCAGAGGCACGCCTCGAGATTCGGATCGCTTGCCGATGAACTGCTCCAGCCGCCAATCGTTGACCCGTTTCCGGATAACGCCCATGCGTCACTACGAAATACGCCTCCAGGTAAGTCACCGAGCCCCACCATCCCGGTGCTCTCGGTCCACATGAATGCCTCTTCGCCGTCGGCCGAGTTGCCGTTGCCGACGATCACATTCCCATCCGCCGAAATTGCATAGGCGGTGCTAGAAAAAGGACCGCCCGGCAAATCCCCCAGCCCCATGAAACTCGGCGGGCCAAACGCCATCGCCGAAGCGGAAGCGATGGCCAGGACAATCGCGGACACGACGTAAATCCGTGAACGATACAGAGGCATATTGCACCTACTTTCATCGAGACCGAACCGGGCGAGAGTTGTCGCGTAGGTGCTTGCAACAACCCCGCCCGATCCGTTCGGCGATGTACAATCGCCGTCCCGATCGGATTGTACCGTCAATCGACCGCGCGAGAATCCGCGTCGCCCCAGTCCCGGCGCAGCTTTGCAGCCCCCGCCCGGAATCTACGTCGCGCGATTCTGACTTGCCGGGGTCAAGTCGAATCGTAACTTTTTCGACGCGAGTAATTGGACCCGCGCTAGTCGATAGGCAGCTTCATTCCGCATTTTGGGCATAGGTACGAATAGCCGCTTGTCAAGAAGAAATAAATGATTGCTGGCAGCACGGCAAACAAGAGCAAAAAGAGAAAGAGCAAGAACGAGCCGTTCGCTTTCCTTATTGTCGGCCCGCGATAGCCGCAATTCGGGTTCGAACAAATTACAGCCTTGCCATTAAGTCGTTTGTCCGGGAGCGGCGCGTAATCCACGGTTACTGCGATCGCGCTCTGCGCAGCAACACCTACCTGGCTAAGTTCTTTTTCCCGCTTTCGGTTTTCTTTGATATTCTGTTTTTCCAGCCTGCGCCGCGCTCGCTCAACTTCCCTGATGTGTTCGCGCTCGGCTCGCTCAGCCGCCTTCGCTGCCTTCCGCGCCTCTTCCCGTTCCGCGATCTGTCTGACCAGCGGCTCATAAAGCGAATAGTCGATATCCCATCCGCATTGCTCGCAGGCGTAGCCCCCGTCCAGCATTGCGGGCGTCACAGTGATAACCGCGTTGCAGCCCCCGCACCGGATTTGAGTTGCCCTGTCCGACGGAATCATGGCCCACCCCCCAAGCTCGCCGACTCCGCCCCACAAGTTGTGATTACGATACAAGGCGACAGGACACTTTTGAGCCCAACCGATCGAGACATGATGCACCCATTCTCTGCCGGGCTAGATCGGGCGGGAAGGCCGAGTAAGTGCAACGGCCATCATCCCCGGAACGCTTGCCGGATGTACGGTCCGTGGTCTTAGGCGATGACATTCTACCACGATGCCGTTGTCTTGTCTCAATTCGTTGTGAGTAATGACGACGCTAGATCGCGGACCATACCGAGCTAGAGCCACGAGCATCCTCCAAGGCCGTGCCCCACAAAGAATACATAACAACCAAATCTACGCCTACGCCATCGCCAGGAACAAGCCCGGCTCGACCTTGAAGGGGTCCGACAGAATCATTCCGAACGCGGAACGCGGATGTCGGAACGCGGAACACTTCAATCCAACGCGGAACGCGGATGTCGGAACGCGGAACACTTCAATCCAACGCGGAACGCGG
>CAYMXF010000008.1:8569-10446 GCA_964393935.1 uncultured Planctomycetaceae bacterium | reverse complement strand
AACGCGGAACGCGGATGTCGGAACGCGGAACACTTCAATCCAACGCGGAACGCGGAAGTTTGAAGTCGGAACAGAAGACGAATCAGTTCGCTCCGCGTTCGCACTTCCGCGTTCCGCGTTCGAGCGGTAACATCGCTCGGTATGGCCGCGCCGGACCTGAAAGAGCGAACGAAGGCCTTCGCGCTTCGCGTTATCAAGCTGACCGAATCGCTGCCCAAGACGCGGACGGCGGACGTGATCGGCCGACAACTTCTTCGCTCGGGAACTTCCGTCGGCGCCAACTATCGCGCGGCGCGCAGGGCCAAGTCCCCCGCCGACTTCATCCACAAGATGGGGATCGTCGAAGAGGAGGCCGATGAGTCCGCTTACTGGCTCGAACTGCTCGTCGATTCCGGCGTCGTGTCCAGAGCCAAGCTCGTCGACCTCATGAAAGAGTGCGATGAAATCGTTGCGATCATCGTCGCCTCGATCAACACGGCCAAACGAACACGGAAATTGGGCGGTTTTCGATTCTGTTCCGCGTTCCGCGTTCCGATATCCGCGTTCGACTGCGCCTCTCGCCTCCGCCTCGAAAGACGATATAATGAATCACGGGAGTTTCGATCATGAGCTACACGGGTAAGGTTCATAACGGTGTCGTCGTCCTCGATCATGGCGCAGACCTCGCCGAGGGTACGGTCGTGCGCGTCGATGTTTCTCCCGCCTCCACTCCTCGCAAGGGTTCCCCCGCCTCTCTCCTGCGACTCGCCGGGACGCTGACGAGCGAGGAAGCCGATTCCATCCTCCAGGCCGCCCAGGAATGCCGTCGCATCGACCCGACGCTCTGGAACGGCTGAATCCATGTCGGATTTGGGGTTTGGGATTGAGGCGGAATTGCGGGCGAGTTTGACGGGAGGCTTTATAGATGTTATACTATCTATAAAGCTGCAAGGAGCGCGACGATGCAGAAACAACTCACGAAAATCGGTTCCAGCCTGGGCATCATCATCGATAAGTCCATATTGGACCTGCTTCGAATCGGCATCGACACGCCGCTGGAGGTGACGACCGACGGCGACCGGCTGGTCCTTCAGCCCGTTCGCACGATTGATGAGCGCACCGCACGGACCTCCTACCGTCGCGTTTCGTCCCGTCACCGCAAAAGCCTCAAGAAGCTCGCCAGGTAAACCAGAAGGGCGGCGACTTGACCCATCCTCCGAGCGAACCGCGCTTTCTCTCCACGCAGACGGCGCTGGAAATCCATGCCGCGCAGATTGCGGAGCATGGCGGCGATCCCGGTCTGCGCGACGAGGGACTGCTGGACTCGGCGCTGGCGCAGCCGATGGCCGGGCTCGGCGGGCAGTATCTTCACTCAGACTTGTTCGCGATGGCGGCGGCATACGTCTTTCACCTGGCCAACAACCACGCGTTTGTAGATGGTAACAAGCGGACGGCACTGGCAGCGGCGCTCGTGTTTCTGGACGCCAATGGCTATGAGATCGCGGACGAAGGCACGGAACTGGCGGACTTAGTCCTGGAGATGGTGACCGAGAAACGCGACAAGGCATGGGTGGCCGACGAGCTTCGCCGCCGCGCGCATCCGAAGTAATTCGCCTTCTCGCGTTCATTCCGCAATCTGCAATCCACAATCCGAAATCGGTCAGTTCCGCCATCCCACTTCCGAAATCCGACATTTCGTCGGGCTCCAGTCGTCACGTTGTCGCCGCTGAGCCCTCTCCGATATCATGAATCACGGGAGTTTCGATTCCTCTCCGCACCAGTTTTCCCCTTCCCAATAGCGATATACTTCTTTGAGCGCTCCAATCACGTCGTCGCCAGAAACAACCCCGGCTCGACCTTGAAGTGGTCCGACAGAATGCGAAGGTGCGTCTTGGAAA
>CAYMXF010000008.1:0-8469 GCA_964393935.1 uncultured Planctomycetaceae bacterium | reverse complement strand
GCCGCGCTCCCCTATCGGGTCGCGGCTAAACAGCATTGGCACATCTGTTTTGACGTTTCGACGTTCTGGCGTTTCGGCGTTTTGGCGTATTGACTTTTGCCGTCCCTATTCCTCATGCGTAATCCCCAGCTTCTCCGCCTGCTCGCGAAGCTGCCGCAGCGCCCGATGGCAGATCATGTGGATCGAGCCGATCGAGCGCTTCAGCGACTTGGCCACCTCCGCGACCGGCCGGCCCTCGATGAAGCGCATCTTGATGACGTCGCGGTAATGATCCGGCAGCGTCGCCACGCACGCCGCGAGCACGCCCAGGGCCTCCTCCTTGCGCACGACCTGGCTCGGCGTGCTGCCCGCGGACGTCACGCGGGCGAGCAGGTCGATGTACGTCGTTTGGTTGCCCGCGACGGCCGCCGGCTTGACCTCGCGGCGCACGTCGCGCCGCTCGGCGCGCATTGCCCGATGCTCGTCGATCAGCTTGCGGTCGAGGATCGCGTACATCCACCGCAGGAACGAATCCGTTCCCTGATACTCGAACTGCCCAATCGCCCGAAACGTCTCCAGATAGACCTGCTGGAGGATGTCCTCCGGCTCGATCTTTGAGCGCATCGTCGGGTCCATCTGCCGCAGCAGCCGGGCCCTCAGCCGCGGGTGATAGAGCACCAACAGCCGCCGAACGGACTGCTCGTCACCCTTGCGGGCGCTCTTAATCAGGATTTGCGTCTCGCTGGAATCCGGCACGCTGGGCCCCAATCACCGTCAAACCCCAAAACGACGACCGCCAAGGGGGAATAGAAACGGGAATAAACCCTGTCTCCCCATACAATAACCTACCGCACGGGCTCGGACATGCCCTCGGGCATACCGACTCGAAAGAAGCTGTGAATTTCTAATGGTCCCAAAAGAATTATGTGGTAAGTTGAATAGTGTCAGGCGTTAGCGCCGCTCGCAGTCTATTCGGAAGGGATCGAAGCCCCTTCCACCGATTGACCTCGCCGCCGTCCTTGGCAAAACCGCCACAGGTCGTTATGAGAGAACAAGATACGGGCGTCGGCGACCGCCCCCTGGCTTGCCCGCACTATGACTCCCCCAGGCGACAACCCGGCAGACTCCATCAGCGGCAGCCCTCGTGAAGAGCGGTTGGGCGAACTCATCAATGAGTATTTCGACCGCCGGGAGCGGGGAGAGGCCCTCTCCGCCGAGGTGTTTCTCTCCGAGCACCCCGACGAGGCGGCGGAGCTGCGCGAACACCTCGGCGGGCTCGATCTGATCGCCAAGCTCGGCTCCTCCACCACCGACAAAACGCGCGCACAAGTGCCCTTCCGCGGCAAAGGCAGCTCGACGGAAGATCCGCTCTCGGCTTCCAACGCCGCGCTGCCGGACATCCCCGGCTACGACGTGCTCAAGCAGATCGGCCGCGGCGGCATGGGCATCGTCTACAAGGCGATCCAGAAATCGACCAAGCGCCTCGTCGCGCTGAAGCTCCTCTTGGAAGGGCCGTTCGCCTCCGACAACGCGCGCAAGCGTTTCGAGCGCGAGATCGCCCTGGCCGCGCAGCTCAAGCACGCCAACATCATCCCCATCTACGACAGCGGCCAGGCCGACGGCCGTATGTACTACGCGATGGAGCACATCTTCGGCCTGAGCCTCAGCGACCATCTCCGCGCGCAGGACCTCGACCTCAAGGGCCGGCTCCAACTTTTCCTGAAGGTCTGCGGCCCGGTCGGTTACGCCCACCAGCGCGGCGTCATTCATCGCGATATTAAACCCACCAACATCCTCGTCGACGGCGACGGCGAGCCGCACGTCCTCGACTTCGGCCTGGCCAAGGCGGGCCTGCTCGGCGAAGTGAACACCTCCATCACCGCGCAGATCGTCGGTACGCCCGCGTACATGTCGCCCGAGCAAGCGGCCGGCGACCCCACCGGCGTCGATACGCGCGTCGATGTCTATGCCCTCGGCGTCGTGCTGTACGAGATCGTCACAGGGCAGATGCCCTACGACACCAACGTCGCGATGGGCAAGGTCCTCCACAACATCGCCCACGCCGAGCCGGCCCACCCGAGCAAACTGGTTTCTCGGCTCGACGGCGACCTCAGCACGATCATGCTCAAAGCCCTGGAGAAGCGCAAAGAGGATCGCTACCAATCGATCGACTCGCTCGCCGGCGACATCAGCCGCTTCCTGGCCGGCGAGCCCATCTCCGCCAAGCCGGCGAGCAGCCTGTATCTGCTCCGCAAAGCGGCGATGCGGCACAAGTCCGGCCTGGCCGCCGCGGCACTGGTCCTCGTCTTCGCGGCTGCACTCACAACCATCATCTATCACTTCTCGGCCAAGGTGCAGCGCAAGGAGGCCGAGTTGCAACAGACCGCCGCGCAGGTCACGAAAAAGCAGGCCCAGGTCGAAGAACTCGTCCGGCAGCGCGACAAGTCCGCGGAGGCCCGCGCCTTCTACGACACGGTATTGAAGACCCTGCCGCCGGACGTGGCGAAGAAACTCGATCCGATCGTGAGCCAACTGGGTTCCGGCGTCGGCGGTTCGGAAGACGGCTACACGATGGCCGCAAAGCTGCTGGCCGGCGCCGTGACGGAATTGGCCGCGCAACAAAACCCGTCGAAGCTCAACGACAACCCCATCGACGTAAATGCGCCGCTGACGACCCCGAAGCCCGAGTGGGCGAAGGAAGAAGTGTCGGCCAAGCCCGACCCTCGGCGCGAGCAGTTGCTCAAACTAGCGGAAGGACTGGTCACCGCGTTGAGAACAGCGCCGCCGACCTCGCAGCCCACAACCTCGCAACCTGCTGCCACCACGCAGGCGATCGTGCCGAGCCCGCCGGTGCCGGTGATTGTGCCTGCAACGCCTTGACGGCATTTTGCACAGTCGCCCTCTGCTGAACAAATGCGATAAAATCCCACCATGCCCGCTGAAAATGCTCTCACACGCTTTTCCGACCGCGTCGAGGACTACATTCGCTACCGCCCGGGATATCCGCCGGAAGTGCTCGAATCGTTGACTCGCGAATTCGGGCTCCGGGCGTCACACGTCATCGCCGACATCGGCAGCGGCACCGGAATCTCCGCCGAACTCTTCCTGCGCAACGGCAACACGGTCTGCGGCGTCGAGCCCAACGCGGACATGCGCGCCGCGGCGGAAAAGCTGCTCGCCGGCTATCCCGCGTTCCGTAGCATCGACGGCAAAGCCGAGGCGACGATGCTGCCGGACGCAAGTATCGACTGGGTCATCGCCGCGCAGGCCTTTCACTGGTTCGACGTCGACGCGGCCCGGCGCGAGTTTCGCCGCATCCTCCGGCCGGACGGTCGCGTCGCGCTGATGTGGAACAACCGGCGTCTCGATACGCCGTTCATGCAAGACTATGAAGCCTTGATCCACCGGTTCGCCATCGACTTTGCACAGATCAATCATGAGTACGCCGAGAAGGACGGCCGCATCGAGCGATTATTCGGCGGCCCGTGCGATCGGCGGACCTTTGCCAACGCGCAGGCGTTCGACGTCCAGGGCCTCCGCGGGCGATTGACCTCGTCGTCCTACATGCCGAAGGCGGGACATCCGACCTTTGAGGCAATGATCGAGGAGCTGCATCGTATCTTCGATCGCCATGCGGTCGGCGGCCGCGTCGCCTTCGAGTACGACACCAAGATGTGGATCGGCTCACCCGGCGAATGAGTCCGGCATCGCTCAGCCGCCAACCGTCCCGACGCGCGAGAGACGGTCACGCGCCGGCACGTGAATTCCGGGCTTTCTTGCTTTGTCGAATCTCATCCGACTACAGCAGGCAATTCACGAAGATCGCGATGTCGTTCGTGTCATTGACACAATCCCCGTTCATGTCGGAGCAGGAGTTGTAGGGGCCGAAGATCATGCTGTCGACGAACTCCTGCATATCCAAACCGCTGCAACCACCGTCGGAATTGAGATCGCCCAGCGCCGTGCAGCCGAGCGGCGGTCGGATCAGCACGATAGCCGCCGTGGTTGAATAGACCATGACGAAGGTCACGTCGTTACACGGCGGGGGACTTGGGGGGATGATCGACGCAAACTCGCCGATGCGGTTCCCCGTGGCGTTGATCGCAATGAACTGTTCGCCCACCTTGGGGACATAACCGTTCGGAATCGTCACGCGTAGTGTCCCACCAAAGGTAGCCGTGCCGGACACGTTCAAGCGATCGTGCATGTTCGATGGCGGGGTTCCGCCGATGTCCATGTCGTATTCCCCGCTGGGGTTGATGAGCAAGTTACCGGTTATGGCCATGATGCCGCCGGGCGTGGGGCTGCGCTGTGGATCGAGAACCCCCGAAGCGGTGACGTTTCCGACAACCGTACCCTGGCCCTGCAGTCGCCCGCCGGCCTGCACGCCGATTGGGGAGGTACCGGAGAGCTGCCCGCCCGTCGCCATGGTGATCAGCCCGCCGAGGACGGGGCCATTCGAATCGACAAGGGTTACGTTCTGCGTCCCGACGGCAAGGGTCCCGAGATAGAAGAAGCCCGACGTGGTGTTGTTGCCAATCGTCAGAGGGCCGGTTGCGGTGATGGTCGATGCCACGTCTCCGGTGATGTCGGCACCGCAGGCTCCCGAGCCGAGGTAACCGCCGCTCGGGCCGAAGTGAATCTTGGTGCCGAAGACGTTGGCGCCGGTGTGGTTAATGATGCCTCCCATGGTAATTCCGGCGGCGCCCGTGGTCACGATGCTGCCGGCGCCGACCGTGACATCCGCATTGACGGTCCCGGTCCCCGTGATTGCCGAGCCGAAGAGCATCTGCACCGGCAGGGCCCCGCTGAAGGTACCGCCGTTCAGGACGATGGTGCCGATGCCGATGGGACCGTTGGGATCACCGAGCAACGTGTCGCCGCCGACGGTGGTCGTGCCGCCGGTGTTGATGTTAAGCGTGCCGTTGCCTGCGTCGGCTGCGCCGGTGTTGCGACCGACCAACAAGTCGCCATCGACGTGCAGCGTCGCGTTAATGAGCGCCGTAGTCTCAACGGTCACGCTGCTGTTGGAGGCGGAGCCATTGGCAATGACAAGATCGCCCGCGAAATTGGCTAGTGCGCCGTTCGAGACGGTCATGGTCGCGTCGCCGCCCGCGCCAATGCGGGACTGGCTGGTGCCGAGAACGTCCAGCGTTGAAGACCCCAAGAAGAGGGCGAAGCCCGAGACGGTCACGGTTGGCGTGGAGGCTGAATTGGACCCGGCGATGAACTGGTCGGCTACCTCGACTGTTCCGGAGCCGGTGATGTTCATGGCGGCGTCGCCGTTCAGGCCGATGGTCAGGTCGGAGGTAGCGCCGGCGATGATGAGGTGGGCGTCGTCGTCATTGACGTTTAGCGTGCCCGTACCGGCGTCGCCGACGATCATGGACGCATTCGAGGTGAGCGTCCCGGTCGTCAGCGTCATGGTGGCGACTTCGCCAGCCGAAGCTGCGACGGTAATGCCTGTGCTCACGGTGTGCGGGCTGGAGGCCGTGTTGGTGACCGTCCCGTTGCGATACACCTGTGTGCGGCTGCTGGTGACCGTGGCCCCCCACGTGATGGGATAGGCGCCCGCGATGCTGAACGTGAGGTCGTCCGCCGCCGCCGGGATCTGCGCGGGCGTCCAATTCGCAGCCGTCGCCGCCAATCCGTCGCCGGCGGAGTTATCCCACGAGAGCGCCGCCGCGCCGGCCGGGCTCGCCATGCCGAGTACGCTTAAACATAGGCAAAGAACAAAAAGCGATCGGACAGTGATTCGAATCGGACCTTTAGACAGCATTTTTTCCCTCCAGGTGCAAAAATAGACCCCCACCCAGCCGACATTTCCCCTATGGCCTATGCCCGAACCAAGTCGAAGGGCCAACCGGACATGATACCATATTCGACCCTTGCTACGCAAGGTTTCCTGCGGGCTCTGCCCTGCCTTCGGGCGGTCATTTGAGGCTTTGAGACAGCGGGTAGGAGCGTCTGGCAAAGCAGAATCGACCTTCCCGATGCCCCCGGCCCGCCCCAGGTCTACCCCGCAGCCGGACGCGTGCGAGCGATCACGGCAAGAGTAGCAAATCGACGAATAAGGGCAAATCGTTGAGGTCAACGTCGCCGTCGTGATCGATGTCGTAAGTGCAATAGGACGCGCTAGGCCCGCCGCCGGCGACCAAGAATTGTACGAACGCATGAATATCGCCGCCATTTGTAACGCCACTGGCGTCCCCATCACCCGAACCACCAGAGGCAAAGACCGTCAGCGAGGCGTTGCCGGTCGTCATGGGTAGGCAGATGCTTGAAACGATGCAGTTGTAGTCGGTCCCGGCGTCGCCCGGGCCGACCGGGTTGAGCGTCAGCGTGGCCGAGGTCGCGCCGGAGATGTTGCCGCCGTTGGTCAGGTTGGTCGTTCCGCGCCGCCACTGATAAACCACGGCGGCGCCGGAGGCCGTTACGCTGAAGCTCGCCGAGCCACCCACGCAGGCGCTCGTATTCGACGGCTGCACGGAGATCGTCGGGCACGCCTCGATGGTGATGTCGTCAACGCCGATCCACTCATCGCTGCCGACTGCATCCGCCGTCATGACGCGGATCTGGACCTCCGACTGATTACCTGCGGCCGGGGGGAGGGTCACGTCAACCAGCGACACCAGAGTCGCCATGCTCGGCCCCGTGCTCGCATCGGCCACAAACGCCTCCGGCAGATTCGTAAAGTCTCCTGTGTGGCCGACGCGGTAATGCACGGCAATCGGCTGGACAGCGTTGTCGGCCGAGCCGTCGATATCCCTGAGGTTGCACCTAAACCTGATCGAAGGCACTCCGGTCGTGTTCACATGAATCAGCAGAAAGGGCGCCCGCGCCGTGGTCGAACCCTGCAACGCAACAACGCGATTGGTTATTCCATCAAATTCTGCCACTCCCCCCGTTGTAAGTGCGCTTGGGCTGGACTGGTTCGCTATGACATCCACGGGGGTCGTAGTTCCGTCGACCAGAATCGTTTGTGGATCGGTGCCCGCGGAGCCGCTGAGGCCGTCGCCACGATAGCCGATGATGCCGGGAACGCCGCTCCAGTCGTCGTTGGCCGTGATCTGCCCGACGTTGGTCCAATCCTGCACAAACAGAAGCATCTGATAGGTCCCGTCGGCCCGCGCGATCTGCGGCGCCACCATCGCCACACAACAAATCACCGTAAGCGCAGCCGTCGTCCAAATCCATGTCGTCCCGCTGCGCGTCATCCCGACATTTCCCCTATGGCCTTTGCCCGAACCAAGTCGAAGAGCCAACCGAACATGATACCCTATTCGACCCTTGCTACGCAACGATTTCTCCGGGCGCTGCCCCGCCTTCGGGCGGTCATTGAGGCTTTGAGACGGCGGATGGGAGCGTCTGGCAAAGCAGAATGATCTTCCCCACGGCGTCCCATATAACGACCCCAACCCGAAATCGCTCCTCACCAACGACCGCATCCAGCCGTAGCCCTCGCCGTGCAAGCCTTCCTCCACTGACCTCCAGCCATGAACCCCCGACCACTTTTTTCGATTTTTGGCCGTGCGCTGAGCAAGGGTAGTGTTCAGAGGGCAAGAGAAACGCCGCCGAGCGCCGCCGTCAGTTTTAGGCTGACGGCTTATGGCTCCGGCTCTGGATGTCTTCGCGCGCCCGCGAAACCGTTTCAAGGATTTTCCGGCGGTTTCAACTTTGACGTAAATAAGGAGGCTTGAATCCGATGTCCGACGACCCTGCTCCGAAAACATTTCGCCAAGTCGACGGAACATCTTCCCTCTTCGAAAAAACAGACCCTGACCTCCGCCGAAAAATTAATCAAGCCATCGTCAACCGCAGTCCCCAGACCTATCGCGGTGTCTATGAAAAGTTCGACCTCCAGTCCCACGGCGTCAGCTTCACCGCCTTTTACTATTACGCCCGACGACTTCGGATGAGCGCCGCCCTGCGGGAACTCGCCGTGTTAACCACGCCGGAGGAACAAGCCCTACAGGCTCGCCTCACCAGCCTCCTGGGCCAACGGCTCTTCGAGACCCTCTTGGATGAGGAAGCCTCCCCTCAAAATATCCAGCGCCTGATGAATGCCTACCGCATGGGAAACCAGATGGATCTCCTCCGCCGTCAGTTCACCGGTCGCGACGAAGCCGAAAAAAGAAAAGCGGCGAATCTCGAAAACAACGCCCTCTGCCGGATCGCCAAGCAGTGCGCCCACATGATCGACGAGAAGGACCGGGCTCAATACCTGACCGATATAGAGACCCTTGCTGGATCGACGACCCCAACCAAGGCGTAACCCCTCCTAACCCCCCGATACCGGCGCAGTAAAGTTCTTCACGTTTCGTGGACACTTGGTTTTGTAACCCTCCGAAGGCTACAAACTCGATAGTTCCAAAATACCCATTTTGCCTAAATACTCTAAACGCCCTTTTCGCTACAGGCGGCCGCTGAATGGCTATACAATAATGGTATTAGCGGCCATCGTCGGACGTCCGAAATAGCCCCATTTTT
>CAYMXF010000007.1:0-27314 GCA_964393935.1 uncultured Planctomycetaceae bacterium | reverse complement strand
TGTCAAACATATAAAACGCCGCCGGAGACTGATTGACCACCTGTTCGATCGCGGCCATTCGAATCTCTGGATTGCCGTCGCGGGCGATGATCGTCGCGAGGATCTGCTCACGCTGTTCCTTCGAAAGGCGTAGCCGTTTTCGGCGACGGAATGCTTTGAATGGCGGCGGTCGTAACACGCGTGGCATCGAAGGGGGCGCTCCCGTAGCCGAACCTCAAAGTGAGTCTTAGGCTCACGGAAGGAATCTTACATCGCCGCAGGTCTTTTAAGATACTAGCGCGGAGTCCGAAAAATTACCTATGTCTGCCAAGCGGCGGATGTTCGGCACGCATAGGCGATACGACCAGGCGAAGAGCAACCGATCGACACTGGTCAGCGACACGCGGTTGGGCGTTGGTCGCCGAAGAACGTTCAGCTAATGCCGGAGGATCAGGATCTCATTGTGCGTACCGCAAATCACATCCGCGCATAGACGTGATGAAGGCCACCGAGGATCGACAACGATCTGACCTCGCCCCTCGTCTCGACCGGCCGATGCGTCGGGCAATCTTTGCTCAAAGACCGGTGTGTTCGGGCTCGGTTGTCGTAGTCGGCGTAGGCCTTCAATATTCGCCGCAAGTGTGCCTCATTCAGAACCACGACGTGATCGAGACATTCGCGTCGGATCGAGCCGATCAGCCGTTCCGCATAGGCATTTTGCCAGGGTGATCGCGGCGGAATCGGGTGATCGCCAATGCCCATCGCGTAGAGACGCTCGACAAAGGCGTTGCCATACACGCCGTCGCGATCACGAATGAGATGCCTCGGCGCCTGATCCCAAGGAAACGCCTCGGTCATCTCCCGCGCGATCCATTCTGCCATCGGGTTGGCGGTGACGTTGACCCAGATGAGGTTGCGCCGGGCTAGGCCAACAATGACCAGCCCGTACAGCAAACCGAAGTTGATTGTGGGAACGACAAATAGGTCGATGGCCGCGATGTCGGGCGCGTGGTTTTGCAGGAAGGTGCGCCAACCCTGTGAGGGCGGACCGCGACGCCTGATCATGTACTTGGCCACGGTTGACTGAGCGACGTCGAAGCCCAGCTTGAGACGCTCCCCGTGAATGCGGGGCGCGCCCCACAGTGGATTTTCGACATTCATTTGCCGGATCTGGGAGCGACGCTCGGAATCGACCCTTGGGCGGCCTCCCCGAGCACGCGACTTCCATCGCCAATAGCGGCGAAAACCCTCCCGATGCCATCGGATGAGTGTCTCGGGGCGAATGATCAGGACCGCGTCAAGAGCCGATGGAAACAGCCGCCACAGCCAGACGAAGAAGAGACGATCGTCGTTCGAGAGCCTGACGCGGCCCGGCAGCTTGCGCCGCAGCACGATCAACTGGTGCCGGAGCGCTGTGTTGTCGGCCGCGCGCCGAGCCTTCGACATGATCAGCGACGTCACAACGGCTAGGAACAGGCGTAGGAGCACGGTCATCGCCGCTGACGCTAGCCAAATCCCTCAGCGAGTCAAATCGGCCGACGTTTTCGGTACAGACAATGCCACTTTAGGTGCTGCTTGGCTGGCGAGTCCAAGCAGTACACGTACCAACGTCGGCGCAAGTCCGGCAAACACGTCGATCGCAAGCGTGGGTTGCAGTTCGGTCAGGGCAATCCTTTGGATCTTGGCCTGTTCGGTTGCGGTCTTCCACGCACGGTCCAGCCGCTCGGCCGAGGTCTCGGGCTTCGAACCGCCGAACAGATAACCTCTGCTCGTGCCTCGTTGCCGCAAGCCGGCCAGCAGTGTCAGCGCCGTGGAATGAAGCGAGATGCGGCGCGCGCGCGCGCCGACACCGGGCTTCGTTGCAGCCGCATGCGGCAACAGCCACAAATGCTGGTCGATGTCGAAATCCTCCCACCGTGCTAGACGTGTCGCCTCGCTATCCACGCCAGTAAGCAGCATCAACCGCAAAACGTCGACGGCGAAGCGGTCATTTTGCAGCAGCAACGCGGCGAACAACCGGCTCAGCTCCGCCTGGTTCAGCCAGCGGCTCGCGCCGGGAGGTTGGACAAAAGTCGGCGTGCCATGCGCCCTGTTGGACCCGCTATCGGTTCGCGCTGCTGCCAGCCGCGCACGCAGATTGGCTTCCACCTCGCCGCGCGCCAAATCGCGGGTGATGAACACGATGCGCGAGCGATGGTCGTCGTCGGGCCAGGATGGCAGCAGCGTCGGGTCATGTTGGGTGGATTGCACACAATGCACAAATACCGGGGTCGGTGTGTTCTCCACGTTGAGGATGCCTTTCACCCGCAACAGATGATCGGCCTTTTTCTCGGCAAGATCGTCGTACCAGCGGGTAAAGGCCTCCCACGATACCGCCTCATCCAGCACGATGCAGAATGAAGCGATGCGCTCGTCATGCCGGTTCACATCCACATGCTCGTGCTCCTCGTGCGCGCGCCCGGCATGGCCGTGATCCTCCTGGACGTGATCATGCGCGCCGTGCTGATCGTGGGTATTCGCCGACTGACCGCTATGCTCCGCGGTGCCGAACCATTTCCGCATGTCGAGAAATTTCTGCTGCAGATCGAAGAATCCGCTGCCGAACAACTCACCCGGAGTTACCTGGCCGAATTGCGCGGAAATAATCTTGGCACCTGGATTGAGGCGACTTAGCCGCTCCCGCAGCGAACCGATCCGTGCCTTGTCGGAGATATCGTCCTTGGTGATAACGATGTTGTCGGCGATCGCCGCCTGGTGGATAGCCTCCCGGTGCATATCAAGCTGGCCCCCGCCGTAGACCGCGTCCACCGTCGTCACCACCGTGTCCAGCCGATAGACCCGCCTGAAAAGTGGGTCGCGCATCAGGCAGTCAACGATCGGCAACGGATCGGCGAGCCCGGTCGTTTCGATCACAAGCCGCGTGAAGGCCGGAGTCTGCCCAGCCAGCCGCTTGACGTAAAGCTCTTTCAGCCCGTCGACCAGCTGCCCTTGCACGGTGCAGCAGATGCAGCCGGACTTCAGCAGCACGACGTCCTCGTCGAGCCTTCCGACAATCAAGTGGTCAAGTCCGATCTCGCCGAACTCGTTGATCAGCACCGCCGTCTTATCCATATCCGGATGCGCGAGCAGGTGATTGAGCAGCGTCGTCTTACCGCTGCCCAAAAAGCCCGTGAGCAATGATACGGAGATCGGTTTTTCGTCGATCGTGCTCATAGGGCTGATTGACGCTCCGCTAGAAGCCGATCGGCTTGGTCAGATCGAAGTTGTAGCGGATTTCATGCCACAGCCGGGGATCGACTGCCCGGTTGTAGATGATCAGCGGCGCGATCGCCTCATCGCTGCCGCCGTGCGTCCGGAAGCCTTTCGCCATTTCCTCGATGCCCTCCTTGCCTTCGAGCGGACCGAAGACCGTGTTGAAGTCGCCCATAACCAGCATGTCGCCGATGCGATCGGGGTGCAGGAGGTATTTGGACGCAGCCGTGTAGCGGTCGTAGACGGCCTCCACGCCGTCCAGCCGACGGCAGATGTCCGCCACGCGATCGAAATCGCCCGGGCGCCGCAGCCACACGAACGCCGTGCCACCGAAGTTCCGATGATGCTTCACATAGGGATCGCGTTCCGCAGACATCGCGAAGAAGATTTCTGCGCCCTTATTCGGCACAACCTTGTTCAAGTCGTAGCAGCGCGATTTGAAGTTCATCCCATGGTCGGCGGACATGTAGATTTCCAGCTTGGGATGCGCGTTGAGTGTTTCGCCAAGCAGCTTGTCCAACTGACTCAGGTGGAACAGCGATTTCTCGCCCCAAGGCGGCTCCATGTGCATGGGATAGTCGGTCGTATGGAAGTAAACGAGATTGGTATCTGTCTCGTTCAAGACGATCTGTGCCGCCCGGAACAGCCACAGATTGATTTCGAGCGAGTAGATATCGGGGGCCGGACCGAGCCGGCCGATCCAATCGATGTTGGATCCCTCGGCGTCCTTCGGCGCCTCTGCCGCCAGCCGGATTGTAGCGCCAGTTCGTAGCAACGACTGGGTCTTCTTTTTCGCGGTCAAGAGGGCCGACTTGAATCCAAGCGGCGCGCCGCGCTCGAATATCGTGGGGGCAAGCACCATTGCCGCCTTGTCCATGTATTCTTCTTTCTGCGTCTGCAGATCGAAATAGGAATTCGCCGTGATGCCGTGTTGCGAGGGCGGGCAGCCACAGCATATGCCGGTGTTGTTCACGTTCGTCACGCTGGGCATCACACCTTTGACGGTCTTGTAGAACCCGCTGGCGGTCATCTGCTTGGTGTTCGGCATGTCACTCGCCTGCAGATAAGCGGGGTCGAACCCGTCCATCATCACGATCAGGATTCTACGTTTCGTGCTTGCGGCCATTTGCTTTTCTTCCCCTCACGTAACACAACTGATGACTGGAACTAGAACTTCTCCATCGATGACCGGAGGTGCCACCCAACAGCATTCCGGTCTTCTTCGTTGGTTGGGATCAGGCGATCCCTGTGACTTGGCTGATATGCGTGGTCGATTCCCTATCCGGCGGAGCAGCGCTCTGATTCTAACGGTCGCGCCGCCAACGCTTTATGCATGCGACGGCGGCTCGCCACGACATGCGCCTTCAGCAATCGGCCGGCGGCCTCGGGGTTCTTCGTCTCGATCGCCTTCAGAAGCGCGTGGTGTTCCTCGTTCGAGGTTCGCAAGCCGCCGAATTGGGCAAGCCCGTGCAACCGGAACAGGTGAAGCTCGTTGATCAGCCGCCGGTAAGCTAACATCAGCTTCGCATTGCCGCTGAGGTTGGCGAGCAGATCGTGAAACTTCAGATTATCGAGATAATACCGGTGCAAATCGTCGCTGCGGACCGATTGGTCCATCTTCTCGACCAACTCTCGCAGTTTCCCGATCTGTGCCTTCGATGCGGCGGCCGCCACCCTTTTGCCGATGAGCTCGTCCAAGGCTTCCCTGACCTCGTAGATCTGATCCGCCTCGGCGACGGTGAGCTCGCGCACAAATACGCCGCGATTCTTCTCCTGCCGGACCAATCCGGATTCCTGCAACGACCGAAGCGCTTCGCGCACCGGTCCGCGTGATACACCGAAACGCTGGGAAAACGCGGATTCGTTCAGCCATTCGCCGGTCGCAATTTCACCCGCGAGGATCATCCGGGTGATCTCTTCCTGCACCAGCGTCGACAGTGAATTCGATTGGACGATTTTCAGCGTATTCACAAGGAACCCTGGATTTTAAGGTGCCGACGGCATAGTAATTGTGGTTCGTTGATTGTCAACGATATACGATAAATGGTTCATAATCGGCAGCGGCCGCGTCGGTCACCAAGCAACCGGGACGCCATCTGTCGGCGAGTCATACTGGACGAGGCTCTCTCTAACCGGCAGATTCGAGCCCAAGCCGGGATTGCGCCGGTCCGCTTTTGATATTGACTATATCGATCAAAATATGCCATTACCGATCATGGTTGACCTTGCGCTCGGATCGCGATCCGCAGCGAAAGACGGCAACGGGCTGTTACCCTACCCCACCCCCCGCCGGGCGCGCGCCGGATGAGGTCCACCGTCGCGACGTGTTCGATTCGTTTTGGTCCAGTTGCTGGCGCGAGGAGACCCTGATGAAGAAGAAGACAAGAGCAATTTTGTATGGAATTGGATCGCTTGGAAAGAACGTTGCCAGGTTCATTCTGAATCAGGGTCAAATCGACATCGTCGGTGCGATCGATCTCGCCAATGTCGGCAAGGATCTCGGCGAAGTCGTCCGCGCGGAGCGCAAGGCCTTCGTCACCATTACCGACGACGCGACCGGCGTGCTTGCTAAAAGCAAGGCCGACATCGTCATCCATATGACCTCTTCGAACCTGGAAAAGATCACGCCCCAGCTCAAGGCATGCGCGCGTGCCGGGTTGGACGTAATCACGAGCTGCGAGGAGCTTTCCTTTCCCTATTTCAAGCAGCGCAAGCTTGCGGAGGAGATCAACAAAGTCTGCAAGCAGAACGGCATAACCATCCTTGCCACGGGCATCAACCCGGGCTTCTTGATGGACAAGTTTCCGCTGCTGATTTCGGGTATTTGCCTGGAAGTAAAGCGCGTCAAGGTGATGCGGGTGATGTATTCAAGGACGCGCCGGCCCTCGTTCCAGAAGAAGATCGGCACAGGGATGGAGAAAAAGGAATTTCTGCGCCTGATCAAGGAGAAGGTTATCACCGGCCACGTCGGACTGATCGAGTCGGCGGCGATGATCGTTGACGGCCTCGGACTCGACGTGGACGATATTCGCGAGCTTCCGGTCGAGCCTGTAATCTGCGAATCCGAAGTCACCACCTACACCGACCACACGAAGAATGAGGTCCTGACGACCGTCAGGCCGGGACAGGTGGCCGGCCTGAGAAGCGTCGCCGAGGCGAGGAAGAACGGCAAGGTGCTGGTAACCCTGGATTTTATTGCCCACGCTAACGTCGAGGAGCCGTACGATTCGGTCGAGCTTGAAGGAAGGCCGAATCTTCATGCAAAGTTCTTGGGGGGCGTGAACGGCGACATCGGAACGGTCGCGATCCTGGTCAATTCGATACCGCGTGTGCGCGATGCTCTTCCAGGCCTGCTCAACATGAAGGACATGAACATGCCGGTGCCCTTATCCGGCGAGGCCGCGCGCAGCTGAATGACGCCGCCGCGCGCGGCAAAAGCGGGGTCGGCGCAGCCCGGTCTCGTCACGTGTTTTGATTTTCGGAAACTGAGGAGGAACGCATGGCTGAAAAGATTGCCTATCAGAATGGACAATGGGTGCCGGAAAGCGAGGCCAAGGTTTCGATCTGGAATCGCGGCTTTACGCTCGGCGACGCGGTATACGAGGCAACCCGAACGTTCAACGGCAAGCTGTTCAAGACGCGCGAGCATATCGATCGTCTCTACCGGTCGATGAAGCCGTTGCGCATGGATCCCAAGTTGAGCCCAGAGCAGATGCTGAAGATCACCGAAGAAGCAGTCCAGCGGAATGCGCCTCGGCTCAAGGAAATCCCGGAATTCTTCGTCTATCACTACGTTTCACGTGGACCCGGCGGCCACCCCATGAAAGCGGGGCCGTGTGAGGTGCACATCGCGTGCAAGGACCTCAACTTCAAGGAATTCGCACGGTTCATCGACACCGGGGTGCATCTCGTGGTCGCGTCCACGCGGCGTCAGCCGCCACAGGTGTGGGACGCCAAAATCAAGACCACGAGCCGCATCACCCATACACTCGCCGACATCGAGGTCTATCAGGTCGACCCGGACGCTTGGTGCGTGATGCTTGACCTGGACGGGAATGTCGCAGAGAACCGGTCGTCGAGTATCGGCGTGGTCAAGAACGGAGAGATTCACGTGCCTCTGTTGACCGGCCGGCTTGAGGGGATTACGGAGCGGACCATCAAAGAAATCGCCAGGGCGCAGGGCATCCCGTATGTCGAGCGAGATATCCAGATTTACGACCTTTACAACTGCGACGAGGCATTCCTCTGCTCGACCAGCTGGTGCTTGGTGCCGGCGTCGCGCCTGAACGGGGAACCGATCGGCTGCAAGGATGTGCCTGGGCCGATGGTCCAGCGGATCGCGGACGCTTTCAGCAAAATGGCCGGGTTCGACGTCCACGAACAGGCGCGCCGGGTGGCTGGAATCAACCTCAAGCCACGCGTCGTGGCCGCCCAATAGGGTATTGCCAGCAACACGGACCCGCACGGAATTTGAATAAGGCCTGTGCGGGTCCGGCAGGCGGTCGTCGGTTCTGGGTATCAACGACATCGGCGGTGACGGAACGCCGCAAGGTATTCCAGACTGGCGGATCGTCCCGCCGCGTGGGCGGCGGTGACTCCTCGTCGGGCGGGCGGGCCCGATGGTTGTAACCGGGCTCGGCCGCCGTCTTTCAGGTCGCCCGCGGGAGATTGTCGCCTTCCATATCCATCTTGAGGATGTGCGAGCCGTGCTTTGAACTTGCCCCGCCCGAACGATTCCCGCGTGCTCCAGCCTCACCGCCCGGAAGATGCCGATCTGATATCTCCGGGCGGCGATGCCGACTCGGTCAGGGCTGAGAGCGCGTCGGAGAAAATTTTGGGGTGTCCGGCAAGCCACCCTGATGATACACTTGCTTTTATTGTATTGTGTTCGCTCGCCAGCGATGCCGTTCTTGGTTGGCACCTTCCCCCAGCCCGCATAATCGTCACGGACCCCGGACTGTGAACAGACGATCAAACCCAAAACACATGATCCGGGCCGCCCGCCACAACAAGATTAAATCCCTGCTCAATAAGGACGGTGTCGTTTCCATCGCGGATCTTGCCGAGAAGTTGAGCATTTCCGCGGTCACGATCCGGAGGGATCTGGCTATGCTGGACAGCGGCGGCCATCTCGTCCGTACGCACGGCGGCGCTGTCGCCCTGGTCACGCCGGACAAGTTGATGTCGCCTTACGAGGTCCGCGAGAAAGAATACTACGCGGAGAAACTGTCGATCGCGCAAAAAGCGGCCGAATACATACAGGATGGCGACAGCTTGATCATCAACGCAGGCACGACCATGCGCGTGCTGGCGCACCAGCTCAAGAACGTGAAAAACCTGAAGGTGGTTACCAACGGCCTGGCCGTTGCGATAGAGATTTCGAACGCGCCCGACTCTCAGGTACTTCTGATCGGCGGCGCGGTCGACTCGAAGGAGCTCGCGACGATCGGCCCGCTAGCCGAGAAGATGATGCAGGGAATCCAGGTGCCGAAAGCGTTCCTCGGAGTTCTGGCGGTCTCGATCGAACGTGGAATCTCTGTGCACAGCCCGCTCGAGGCCGAGATCAATCGCCGGTTCCTGCGCGCGGCGAAAGAAGTCACCGTGGTTGCCGATTCAAGCAAGTTCGAGGTCAACTTCTCCGATCCGTTCGAGGCGAATTTCCTTTTCCCAGTGGCCAAGCTGACTGAAATAAAGAGAATCGTGACGGACAACAAACTCAATCGCGACGTCAGGCAGGCGCTGCAGAAACTGGGTTTGGAGGTCGTGATCGCGCACGTTCGGTAGGCTTCGGGCGTCGTGCCCGAGGACCGGGATCACAGGCGGGCGCGCCGGCGCCGCCGCTTACATAACGATGCACTTGACGTAAGTCATTTCCTGAATGGCGTAGCGGATGCCCTCGCGTCCGATTCCACTCTGCTTGACGCCTCCGAAAGGGATGTTTGGCATGTCGTGCTGCGGCCCCTCGTTGATGTTGACCGCCCCGACCTTCAGCTTCTTGATGCAGTAGCGGATGTTTTCCAGATTGTTGGTGACGACGCCCGACTGCAGGCCGAATTCCGTCGAATTAGCGATTTCGCAGGCCTCTTTCACGTCCTTGACACGGATGATCGGCGCGAGCGGACCGAAAGTTTCGTCGATCACCATTTTCGACTTCGGGTCGACGTGGTCGATCACCGTCGGCGGATAGAGAGCCCCTTTGCGCTTGTGTCCGCACAGAATCTTGGCACCATCCTGGACCGCCTTGTTAACCACCGCCTCGATGTCCATCGCCGCCTTTTCATCGATCACGGTGCCGACGTCGGTTTCGGGGTCGAATGGGTTGCCGCACTTGATCTTCTCGGTCGCCGCCTTCAGCTTCGCGGCGAAGGCGTCGGCGACTTGCTCCACTACCAGGATCCGCTTTATGCCGCGGCAGGCCTGGCCGGCATTGCTGTAGGCGCCGGCCGTGGCCAGCTTCACCGCCTTGTCGAGATCTGCGTCCTCGAGCACGATCAGGGGATCGTTGCCGCCGAGTTCCATGGTCAGCTTCTTGATGCCGGCCAGTGTGGTCAGCTTGCGGCCGACTTCGGTGCTGCCAGTGAAGGTCACCATGTCGATTTTCGGGCTTGAAACCAGCTCGTTGCCGATCTCGCTCGAACGGCCGGTGACGACGCTGATCATCTCCGGCGGCAGGCCGTTTTTCAGCAGAGCCTGCACGAAGCGGATCGCTGACATTGGGGTCCGCTCGGTCGGCTTGACGATGACCTTGTTGCCTGATGCGATCGCTGGCGCGACCTTGACCACCACCTGGTTCATTGGCCGGTTGAACGGAACGATGGCGCTGACCAAACCAACCGGAAAACGGATGGCGAGGATGATCTTGTCAGCGCCCGTGGCATCGACGTCGCTCGGCAGCTGCTCCCCGTAGATGCGCTTGGCCTCCTCGGCGGCGACGGTCAGCAGTCCGACCCCGCGGCCGACCTCCTTGGTGCTGTCCTTGAGCGACATCCCCGATTCGAGCGAAATACCGTACGCGAACTCCTGGGTGCGTGAGGCGATCTCGGCCGCGGTCGCCCTCAGGATCTCGGAACGTTGATGCGCGGTTAGGGTCGGCTCGTATGCGTATAGGGCGTCGATCGCGCGCTTGACCTCCGCCAGGTTCATCCGCGGGACGGTCCCGACCAACTCGTTGGTATAAGGGTTGTGGACCTCGATCTTCTTGTCCGAATCGACCCACTTGCCCGCGATCAAATTCTTGAAATCGCGCTCCAGTTCCAGTTTCACGTGCGATTTCTGGTCCATTGGCGTTATTCTCCATCCTTGGGACGCGGCACCCAGGCGATCTTGCTCCCACGACGTCCGGGGCGCGTGGCTCGCGTCTGAGCAATGAGCATTTTTGAATATTTATGATAAATTTTGTCCCGCGTCAACAAACTGCCGACACGTCACTAACCCGGGCCAACGCGGGCGGCCTTCCAGGTGCGAGCGCGATCGCGCCATTCGTGCGCGGATGCCTCATGACGCGCGCCAAGCCTGAGTCCGGCGGCTGATGCCGAGCGTGAGGAGCCAATACAGGAAGCGCACGCCCACCGAGGTGAGGAAAATTACCATGCCAAGAGCAAGCGCCGATCCCAAGTTGCCGTTGTCATCCTGGAAAAGCATCAGGATCGAAGCTGTCATGGTGTTGGGGAAATAAAGGAAGACCAAGGCTGAAACGGTTGTCATGCTGTTGATGAATAAATAGACCATAATGTTAAGAATCGCCGGGACGCAGACCGGCACCGTGACCCGCCAGACGGTCTTGTAAATCGGCACCTTCAGAGAAGCTGAAACGGATTCGAACTCGTTGTCCAGTTGCTTCAAGGCGGTCACCATCGTCAGATGGCCGACCGTGTAGAAATGGGTGACGGTGACGATCACCAGGATCGCCAACGTTCCATAGAGAAATCCGAGGGGGTTCTTGGGATGGTTGAAGAAGAAGATGTAAGCTAATCCTAGCACCATGCCCGGCACCGCCATCGGCATCATCGCCAAGAACTGGATTGCCAAACGGCCGATCGGGAAAGCGCGTGACTTCTCGACCAGGTAGGCGCCGCCGAAAATCAGCACGGTGCCGAACACTGCGACGTGGCCAGACATCAACAGTGAGACATGGTAAGCGCCCCACCCCCTGTCGGTGGTCGCGGCGAAGTCGTATTTGGCGAGGGTGAGGGTGAGATTGTAGGGCCAGAACTGGACCAGGGATGCAAAAGCAGCCATGACCAGCACGCTAAGGATCAGAAACGCGATCAGGCTGCAAATCCCGAGCATCGTTAGGTCGAACCATCGGCTTGGCTTCGGACTGTAGGGCACCGCGCGCGCAGATAGCATCGCCATCTGCTTGCCCTGGATCATACGGTCGCAGACGAAGGCGACCGCGGCGGGAACCAGCAGTACCACGCCCACCACCGCGGCCGTCTCCATATCTTGCACGCCGACTACGTTGGAATAGATGTCGGTTGCCAGCATAGTGAACTTGCCGCCGATGACCTTGGGCACGCCGAAGTCGGTGATCGCGAGCGAGAAGGAAACGAATGCCGCGCTGATCAGGCCGTACTTCACGCCGGGCAGGGTCACTTTGTGGAAGGTTTTAAACTTGGAGGCGCGTAGCGAAATCGACGACTCGTACAATCGCGCATCGGCGAGCGAAAGTGCGATCAGGATGATTATAAAAGCGTGGGGGAAGGTGTAGAACACCAAGCCCATGACGATTCCGATCGGACCGTAGATCTCGTGTCCCATCAGAGCGCCTCTGATGACGCCCTGCGTGCCGAAGAAATAGACGAACGAAATTGCCGGCAGCAGCGACGGCGCAAACATCGGAAAGAAAGCAATGACCCGGAAGAAGCCCTTACCCGGCAGACAGCTGTGTGTCAGACCATAGGCATAAGCGAACGCCAGCGTGACGGAAATCACGGTCGATAGGCTGCCGGCGAACATGCTGTTGCCGATAGAGCGGACCAACCTCGCGGAATTGAAATATCGGATATAGTTGGTGATCCCGACGAACTCGCGGTTCGCGTTCTGCAGGCTTTTCACCAGGAAGAAACAAAGCGGCAGCAGGATCGTGATCGACAGCGCGGCAATGATCAAGACTATGACGCCGCGCAAAATCCAATCATCGCGGCCTAAATTCTGTGTGGCCGTCGTAGCTTGCTTCGCCAAAGGGTGGCTCCATCGTGCACGAGTCGTGGCGACCGCTGTTAAAGGTCTTTGAAGACGTGAACCCGCTCCTCGCGGAAGGCGACAGTCATAGAGCGGCCGACCTGGATGTCAGAATCGCGCATGAGGTTGGGCGAGAAAATAGCATTGAACGCCACGTTATCCATACCTTTCGGCGAAAGTTCGGCACGGAAGAAAAAGCCCAGGAACTCGAGGTCGACGACCGTGACTTCCAGGGCGTTCGTGGCGGCTGCGTCGACGCCGCGGGCGAGGATATCTTCCGGGCGCACGCATGCGGTCACGGCCGTGCCTTCGGCTAGGCCGTCGGGGCATGTCCCCGGGGTGATCTCGATGCCGATGCAGCGCACTTTGCCGCCGCCCCCTGCGACCGCCGGCATAAAATTCATGGTTCCGACGAAAGTGGCGACGAACCGGTCCACGGGTTGGCGATAGATCTCAAGCGGTGTTCCAACCTGTTGGACGACGCCCTCGTTCAACACCACGATGCGATCGGCCATGGTCAGAGCTTCTTCCTGATCGTGGGTGACGTGGATGGTCGTAATACCGAGTCGATGCTGAAGCATCTTGATCTCGTGACGCAGCCGTGCCCGTACCTTGGCGTCGAGCGCGCTCAGCGGCTCGTCCAGCAGGAGCAAGCCTGGCGACATGGCGAGTGCACGGGCGAGCGCCACTCGTTGCTGCTGGCCGCCGGAAAGCTGCGCCGGATACTTCGAGCCCTGCTCCGGCATGCCGACGAGATGCAGCAACTCGTCGACACGGGCGTCAGCCGCAGCCTTCCCAATCTTGCGCCGATCGAGGCCATAGCCGACGTTCTCGACCACCGTCAGGTTAGGAAAGAGGGCATAGGACTGGAAGACGATCCCGAAATCCCGCTGCGCCGGCGGCAATACCGAGATGTCGCGGCCGGCCTGCTCGATGCGGCCGGAGGTCCGGATCTCCAGCCCCGCAATGGTTCGTAGCAGGGTTGTCTTGCCGCAGCCGGACGGGCCCAGGAAACAAATGAACTCGCCCTCGTAGATGTCGAGGGAAACGCCATTCAGTGCCATGAAGTCGCCGAACTTCTTGGTGAGGTTCTCGATCTTAAGGTACGGTCTGCGTTTCCCGCTCTTCGGCGATAGCGCAGTATTGTTCATCCTGCCATCCTATCCGCTTGCGCCGAAGTTGGCACTGCCGTCAGGCCAGAGAAAATCGGCTACTCGTTCGCGGGTAGCCGATTGTTGATTGAGTTCGGAAGATTGGGTGTGGGGCGGTAAAATTACGGCTTTTCGACCTTGCCTTCGTAGCGCGCGGTCCACTTGGCGATCAACCGATTGCGGTTTTCCGCGTTCCACACGAAATCATACTTGAGCAGGTATTTCATCATGTCGCCCTTAGATGACGGATGGTTTGGCACCGGCTCCACCTTGTCGGGCGTCGCAATAATGGCGAAGTTTTTGTTATGCACCTTCAGGGCTTCCTCGGAGATCGTCCAATCCATGAATGTCTTCGCGTCCGCAAGGCGGTCATTCTTTTCCGCGACCTTCATGATGGCGGAGCCTTCCAGGTCCCACCCTAGGCCTTCTTCCGGGACGATGAGTTCGATGGGAGCGCCCTGGCCGATCAGCCTGGCGGCGCGGAAATCCCAGGACAAGGCAATCGGCACCTCGCCCGAACCAGCCTTGACGCAAGGCGCGGACCCCGAATTCATGTAGAACTTGATGTTTTCGTCCAGCTTGTCCATGTATTCGAAAGCCTTATCCTCGCCCCACAGAAAGATCCAGGCGGTGATGTTGATGAATCCGGTGCCCGAGGCCTGCGGGTTGGGCGCCACGATATAGCCCTTGTAGACGGGCTTGATCAGGTCCGCCCAGGTTTTGGGCGGGGGCAGGCCAAGCTTCTTGGACTCGGGGATGTTGTAGCAAATCGCGTTCGTATACGCGTTGCTCCCGACCCAAAGCGGCGGATTGTTGACTTTGTCCCTGAACGCAGGATCGATCCTCGCGAGCCCCTTCGGCTCGTAAGGATAGAGCAATCCTTCCTTGCCGAAAACGATCAAGCTAGTGTTAGCCATGCGGAAGATGACATCGTGCCGCGGATTATCCTTTTCCGCCAAGATCCGGGCTGTGGTCGTACCGGTCGAGCTGCGGACGATGTTGAGCGTGATGCTCGGGTTGGACTTTTCGAAGGCTCCTTTGTAGAGGGGCACCTCGTCGGGATCGATGGTGCTGTAGACGACCAATTCACCGGCCGGCGCTGGATTCCACGCAAAACCCATGACCATTGCGCCGACGGAGAAGAAGGCGGCAAGACATTGGCCTGCCTTAGAGGTTACGCTGTGGAACATGGCTCGATCCTCCCTCGGATAGTGTCCGTCATTCGCTTGGGAGCTTTGAAACCGTCGCCGCGGAGGGCGCGCGTGCCCTCTTCCTTCTAGATTGATTTTGAAGATATTACGATCAAATCGATCGCATCGTCAACCGAGCGGTTCTCTGAGGATTCTCTTGATGTGACACGCGAACGGGCGGATGACGATCGAATTCGTGGTCCGGGTCGCGCGACCGGCGCCGGAAAAGGCGAAACCGAAAATCGGACGGTCGATCGCCGGGAGGTTGCGCCCGCGGTCGGTACACCGGTCGAAAACGGGCCGGCGGAAATGGCGAGCGAGGCGAGGATGATCGTGGCGATCGTACGGGTTGCGAATAAGATCACAGCGATAAGGCAGAGGGGCGAGCCAATGACAATCGAACCCATCAAGATTGCGGGCGGGCACGGCAAGGCGGTGCGCATTGCCAAAGGCCAGCACATCAAGGTGATCAACACCCACGGTCAGCAGGTCGTCGATACCTGGGCCTTCAACGCCGACGACATGAGCGAATTCACTTCTATGGAGCATACTCGCTCGTGCCTCGAAAAGCTGTTCCCAGGAATTGGCGACGCCTTGTACAGCAACCGGCGGCGGCCGATCCTGACCGTCATCGAGGACACCTCGCCGGGCGTCCATGACACGCTCCACGCCGCCTGCGACGTCGACCGCTACCGCCTGCTCGGCCACAAGGGTTATCACGCCAACTGCGCTGACAATCTCAGGGCGGCGCTCGCCAAACTCGGCTACATGACGCCGTATATCCCGGCTCCATTTAACATGTTCGAGCGGGTGGTCGTGACCGGAGGCCAGAACCCGGGAGGGTGGCTGGAGATCCAGCCCCCGCTTTCGCGGCCAGGAGACTACCTGCTCCTGCGGGCGGAGCTGGACAATGTCGTGGTCGTCTTGTCCGCTTGTCCGCAGGACATGTCGCTGACCAACGGTCTAGACCGCACGTCGAAGGATGTCGCGTTCCAGCTCTTGTGAAGTATCTCGGACGCCGGGCTGTCACATTTCGTTGCCGGTGAATCTCACGCCACGAGCCGATATTGAGGAGTCCGGATGGGTTTCGAAGTCGCGATCTGCGCCCTGGCATCGGCTGCGCTCCATCCCTTCCGCGAATTGGTCGTCAAGAGCGACAGGAACCCGGAATTCACCTATTTCGTGATTTTCGCCTTCACGGCGGCTCTTGCTGGTCTTCACGTGTCGCTTGGCGATGCATCCTTTCTGATTCCGGGGCGAGCGTGGCCACTCCTGCTTCTCGCGGCCGGCGGCGAGCTGGTGTACGGGGTCTTCGCCGTCGCCGCGCTCAGGTACGGGGATCTATCGATCTATTATCCGATCCTTCGATCGACCGCTTTCGGGATCGTCTTGATCGATTTCCTCGTTCTAGGGGAGAGCTATGGCGTTTCGCTCCTACTCGGCATTTCGGTCACAATCCTTGGCGTCTTTCTGATCCAGTGGCAGCGTAACGTCCACCCGCTTGAAAATCTGCGGGTTTTGCTGTTTGCGTTCGTGGCGATGTTTGGAACCTGCGTTTATTCGCTCACCGATGCCCGGCTGATGAAGATTATTTCGCCCGAGGTGCGGCTGTTCTGGACGGTCGTCTTGATACTTCCGCTGCTCGGCATGGTCGCGTTGCGCCAAGCGAAGGCGGACGGCATGCGGCTTGGTTCGTTCGCCGCCGACTTTTCGCGGATTGCCGTTCGGTGCTTCTTGGCTGCCGCCACCAGTTATGCGTCGTTCTATCTGCTGTTGAAAGCTCTGACTTTGGGCGGCAACGTGGCCGCCGTTTCCGCCGTTCGCCAAGCCTCGCTCCCGATCTCTGTGCTGCTTGGCAGCTGGATGTTGGGCGAGAGCGCTTTCGTGTGGCGGCTGTTGGCGTCGCTCGTCCTAGTCGGCGGGATCGTGCTGATCATTTTCGGTTGATCCCCGGACGGTGCGTCCGCGCAAAAACCGGAACCGATCTCAAAAGAACGTGCGGATCGCCGATATGACATTGTAGTCGTCGTCAACGACCGGGATCACCTGCCACTTGTCGAATGTCGTGCAGGGCTGCGAGATGCCGAGGGAGACCATATCGCCGACGCGGAACGGATGGCCCACAGGAGCATCCATATGGATGTGCTGGGTGTGCATCTCGACCGCACGGCAACCGGCGCAGACGGGGTGCGGCCGGTTATGGAATCCCGGCCGGTACCACAGCTCGACCATCGGCAGGTCGTTGTCGAAGGAGATATCGCGCTTGCCCAAGGCGAGAATGACCCTCTCAGGCTCGGGACACGACTGCACGTAACTCCAGACCTCGATCGCCGGGCGCAGACTGCCGCCCAGTTTCCTCAACTTCGCGGACCTCTCCTGCATGCGCGCGAAATGGCGTCGATACATGCCCGAATCGTGAAACAGGTATCCGCCGCTGCGCGTCAATACCATCGTCTCGCAACCGAGCTTCGCCTTGGCGAGCCGGTCGACGACGATGTCGTAGTATGCCGAGCCCCCGCCGCTCAGAATGACGGGTTGACCCGAGAACAGCTTTTCCCGCGCGCAGGCTTCGGCGATCTTGACCAAGAAATCCATGAAATCCCTGACCCGGGTTTCGCAGTCCTCCGCGACCGAGCCGTAGATGACCCCTTCGTAACCTTCGACCCCGGACAACACGAGATGAGGTTCGCAGGCCTTGATCGCCCGGGCCACTGCCAAAGCGCTGTCGAGTTCGCGGCATCCGGCTCGCGAACCTTTCACCCCACCCTCCAACAGGAGATGAATCGGGCGTCCGATAGGTGCCGCGGCGACGGCTTTGCGGAGCGCTTCGACTCCTTCCAACGAATCCACGAGGCAGAAGAATTCGAATTCCGCGGCGCGCCTCAACTCATCGAGCACGTAACGGATCGCCTGTCGGCCGATCAACTGATTGGCCATCAGGATGCGGTTGATCCCAAACCGCCGGCATACCTGCACATGGTGGGCGGTGGACACCGTGATCGCCCAAGCGCCGCCGTCGAGCTGGCGTTGGAAGATCTGCGGGCTCAACGATGTTTTACCGTGCGGAGCGATCGTCGCGCCGCCGGCCGTGAGAAACGCCCGCATCCAGCGTTGGTTGTTATCAAGCGCGGAAGCCTTGAGCACCGCGAGTGGCAGCGGCAGATCCTCGCGCAGGACATTCCATCCCTTGCGGCCGATGTCGTCCAGGTGGAACGGCGCCACGCCGCCGGGAATGCCCTTGAAGAGGTCGTCGATAAGCGGGTCGTCAATATCGGCAGGTTTGGACATTTTCCTGACCTTCCCGGAAGGGGTCGCCATCGATCTGTCGGCATCGTCGGTCGCACGATCGGTCATGTCGCCCCGTCAGACAATGCGCTTACGAAGCTCACTGCGGCCCAAGAAACCGCACCGCGGTCTCGGCAGCCTTGCAGCGTACGTCGTGAAGGGCCGGTTCAGGGTAGATTGTAGGCGGTGCGAGGGGCGATGATCATCCAGGAAGGCGTGCTACGCCGGGACGATCACGACTTCCAGTCCCATTTTGTCGAGCGCGCGGCGAGTTTCCGGCTGGATCTGGCTGTCGGTGATGATCCGATCGATCGTGTCGAGTGGCGCGACTCGGAACAAGGTTCCCGCCTCGAACTTGCTTGAATCGACGACCACGGTGACTTCGCGGGCGGCCTTGACGAACAGAGCGTTGATCTGGGCTTCCATCGGGCTGTGCATGAACAGGCCATGGTCCAGGGACACGCCGGTCACCCCAAGAAAGGCCTTGGTGACGCGCATGTTGGTGATGGTTTCTTCGGCGAGCGGTCCGACGGTGCCGAGCTTCTTGAAATCGACCATGCCCCCGATCATGAGAACCTGCGTGCCAGGCGAATGGCCGAGTTCCATCGCCACCGTCAAGCCGTTGGTGACGACCTGAAGGTTCTTCCGCTGGCGCAAACTGCGCGCCAACCTGTGCATCGTCGTTCCGGCGTTGATGATTAGCGTATCGCCCTCGGCGATGAACTCAGCCGCCTTCTTGGCGATCGAAGCCTTCTCCTTGGCGTGGAGCCGCTCCCGGATATCGTAGGGTGGCGGTTCTGTGGCAAGATCGGGCGTTGTCGTGGCGCCGCCATGTGTACGGACCAGCACGCCCTGCCTTTCGAGGATCAAAAAGTCGCGCCGGATGGTGATCGGGCACTTCCTGAACTTCCGCGCCAGGTCCGAGATTGACACCACGCCCTGGCGGTCGAGGATGTCGCGGATTTCCTTGTGACGGGCGGCCTGGATCACGGGATACGTCCTGATCAGTTCGGGTTTGGCACGATTGAACCTGCCGTGGCACGGACGAGATTCGTAGCCTGGGGCCGGTCCGGGCGGCAACCAAACGAGATCCGTTCCACGCATTCGGCGGGCGCAGTTAAACAATTTAGCACGCTTCATATCATATGTGAACAAATTAAAACATGACATGGCACCGCCACAAACCTGAAACAGGCGGTTTTGTGGAATACCAAGTTTGGCCGAGAGAACTGCGAGTATCGCCCGCGTGGCAATCGTTACCGAATCTGGTTGACATATATTGTTTCAAAATGTTCTTATTCAATCTGTTTGATCGATCAAAATCACTCGTTTTCGGTCACTTTCGCAGACCCGGGGACGTGCGCCGGGGATCGACCGGAATGCCCGCCGGTTGGCCCGTTGACCGCGGCCGGCCGATGTTTGAGGGCAGCAACAACTAGCACGGAGGCAGTTCGGACGATTGAGAGACCGAGACCATGACCACCCCGATCCCAGAGTCCGAATTACCGCCGCGCGAGACCATCCTTAAGATGCTCGCGAACATGCATCTCCTGCGCGCCTGCGACCACGAGGTCGGCCGGCTGTGCAAACGCGGACAAATTACCGGCCTAATCCACCTCGGGATCGGCGAGGAAGCGGTCGCGGTCGGGGTGTGCGCCGCCCTGCAACCCCAGGACAAGATCACCAGCACGCATCGCGGCCACGGCCATTTCCTGGCCAAGGGTGGGCAGCCGCGGGCCCTCTTGGCAGAGCTGTGTGGGAAGCAAACCGGCTGCTGTCACGGCAAAGGCGGCTCGATGCACCTGATTGATCTCGACGTCGGGTTCCTCGGCGCCAACGGCGTGGTCGGCGCCGGCCTGCCGCTTGCGGTCGGCGCGGCGCTCGGCCAGCGGATCCTGGAGGGCGATTGGGTGACCGTGTGCATTTTTGGCGACGGTGCGAACAACCAGGGCACCTTTCACGAATCCCTCAACCTCGCCGCGATCTGGGACCTGCCGGTGGTGTTCGTGTGCGAGAACAACGAGTACGGCATCTCGATCAGCACCCGCGACCAGCAGAAGATCGAGCACGTGGCCGAACGCGGGGCCGCCTACCGGATCCCCGCCCAGATCGTCGACGGTAACGACGTGATCGCTGTCTACCAGGCCGCCTCCGCCGCCGTCGCCGCGGCCCGCGCCGGGCAGGGCCCGACCTTGATCGAGTGCAAGACCTATCGGATTTCCGGTCACTATGAGGGCGACCCGAAATCCTACCGGCCGAAAGAGGAGGTCGCGGCGTGGAAGAGCAAGGACCCGATCCAGCGGCTTGAGAAGGTGCTCTTCGACCGCCAGATGCTCGACCAACCGGCGCTCGATTGTATCAAGGCACAGACCGCCGAGATCGTGCGCGAAGCGACCGCATTCGCCTTGCGTAGCCCCTATCCACCGCCCGAGGCCGCGCTCGAAGACGTCTTCGCCAAGGCCACGGCCGCCCGCGCGAGGCCCGCCGCGTCATGACGGTCATGACCTACGCCCAGGCTCTGAACGACGCGCACCGGATCGCGCTCAGCTCGGACCGGCGCGTGTTCGCGATTGGCGAGGACATTGGCCGGTACGGCGGCATCTACCGTGTGACCAAGGGTTTGATCGACGAATTCGGTTCTCGCCGTGTTCTTGACACGCCGATCTCGGAGGCCGCCATCACCGGCGCGAGCGTCGGCGCGGCCTTGGTCGGCGCACGGCCGATCCTGGAGATCGGATTCGTCGATTTCGTCGGCACCTGCTGGGATCAGATCTTCAATCAGGCGGCCAAG
Source organism: uncultured Planctomycetaceae bacterium (assembly GCA_964393935.1). Classification (GTDB taxonomy): domain Bacteria; phylum Planctomycetota; class Phycisphaerae; order UBA1845; family UTPLA1; genus DATEMU01. The sequence goes on along the minus strand of CAYMXF010000007.1, from coordinate 6,483 downwards.
TTCCGCTACGCTTCTGGCGGCCGCGCCGCGGTGCCGATGGTGTTACGCATGACGTGCGGCGCGGGCCTCGGCTACGGCGTGCACCATTCGCAAAGCCTCGAGGCGTGGTTTGCCCACATCCCAGGCCTGAAGGTGGCCATGCCCGCGACTCCTGCCGACGCCAAGGGGCTGCTGCTGTCCGCGGTCGAGGACGACGATCCGGTCGTCTTCATGGAGCACAAGCTGCTTTACACGATGAAGGGCGAGGTTCCCGACGGCGACCATCGCATTCCTCTCGGCCGCGCCGCGATCCGCCGGGAGGGCAAGGATGTCACCATCGTTGCGTGGTCACGCGCGCTCCACTGGGCGCTCGCGGCGGCCGACGAGTTGGCGGCGGAAGGGATTGAATGTCAGGTTGTCGATCCGCGTACGCTGGTGCCGTTCGACGACGCCACCGTGATCGGCGCGATCGAGAAGACCGGGCGCCTAGTTGTCTGTCACGAGGCGTGCATGTCTGCAGGCTTCGGCGCCGAGATCGTCGCCCGCGCGGTCGAAAAGGCGTTCGACTGGCTGGACGCACCGCCGGTTCGGGTCGCAGCACCCGATATCCCGGTCCCAAGCGGCCTGACGCTGGAGTCCGTATATCTGCGGCCGCAGAAAATCCTGGCCGACGCGGTGCGCCGGCTGGTGCTGCCCCAAACGCCGCACCTCGGGGACGCGACCCGGGGTCCCGCCGCCGGGTGCGAATTCTAGAACCGCGAGGAGCCCAACATGAGCACGCCACCGAAGGTCCAGCCGCGGGAACAGCCCGTGCCCGCTCTCTCGCTCGCGGATCTGGTCGCCATCTACCGCCGGATGGTCTTGATCCGGCGATTCGAAGAGGTCTCGTTCGAACTCGCCCAAACCGGGAAGTACGCCAATTATCATGGCGGCATGGGACAGGAAGCGATCCCGGCGGGGGTCTGCCACGGCCTCACTAAGACCGACATGACCATGATCACGCACCGCGGCCTCGGGGTGCTTATTGCCCGCGGGATATCGGTCCGTGACGTCATGGCCGGTCTTTACGCCAAGGCCGACTCGCCGACCCGCGGGCGCATTCCGATCTATCACATGTGCGCGCCCGACCTCGGCATCCTTGCCGGCACCTCGATGGTCGGGTCGGTGATTCCGCTTGCGGTCGGCGCCGCGCTGGCAACCAAGCTCGAGAAGAAGCCGGACGTCGTCATCTCATTCTTTGGTGACGGCGCGGTGAACCGTGGCGACTTCCACGAGGGCATCAATCTCGCCACGATCTGGAAGCTTCCGATCGTGTTTTTCTGCGAGAACAACTTCTACGCTAAGTCGATGCCGGTTTCCGCCTCGACTGCCGGGGGCAGCATTCGCGCCCGCGCCGGCGCCTACGGCATTCCTGGTCCGCTGGTCGATGGCAACGACGCGGTCAAGGTCTATCACGCGACGCAAGAAGCGATCGCGCGCGCGCGCCGCGGCGAGGGGCCGACGTTGATCGAGTGCGAGACCTACCGCTGGACTCCGCATTCGACCGCCGGGACGCGCGAATTCGCCCGCACCCCGGAGGAGATAGCGAGCTGGAAGGCGCGTTGCCCGATCTTTCGGCTCAAAGCGACCCTGCTCGCGGGCAAGCACGCGACCGAGAGCCAGCTGGCGCAGTGGGACAAGGAAGCCCAAAGCGAGGTCAGAGCGGCGGTCGACTTCGCTGAAACAGCGCCATACGCCCCGGGCGCGGTCGCCCTCGAGAACGTCTATCGCTGAAACGCCGAAGGACGGAGTCCACCCGATGAAGATCCTCAGCTACCAAGACGCGATCCGCGAGGCCATGATCGAAGAGATGCGCCGCGACCCGAAAGTCATCCTGTTGGGGGAGGACGTCGGCAGCTTCGGGGGCCTCACCGGCACAACCATCGGGATTATCGACGAGTTCGGCGCGGAGCGGGTTCTCGAAACCCCGATCTCCGAGTGTGGCTTCGTCGGCGCCGCAGTCGGCGCCGCGCTTAAGGGATTCCGGCCGATCCTCGAGCTCGGGCTGGCCGATGTTATCCTGGTGGCGATGGATCAGATCGCAAACACGGCAGCCAAGATGAATTACTTCTACGATGGAAAGTCTTCAGTTCCCCTGGTCTGCCGTGTCTGGTCGGGTTTCCGCCGCGGCGGCGGGCCACAGCAGTCGCAAAGCAATGAGGCGATCTTCAATCACTTTCCGGGTCTCAAGGTTGTGATGCCCTCGACCCCCTACGACGTCAAAGGCTTGCTCAAATCCGCCGTGCGCGACGACAACCCCGTCATCTTTTACGAGCCGAAAGGGGTCTATTCGCTTAAAGGTTCCGTGCCGGAGACCGAATACGTGATCCCCTTGGGCGTTGCCGACGTGAAGCGCCAAGGAACGGACGTGACGATCATCGCGCTCGGGGCGATGGTGCCGCGTGCCATCGCGGTCGCCGAGAAGCTGGCCGCGGAAGGAATCTCGATCGAGGTGGTCGATCCCAGGACCATCAAACCCCTCGACGTGAAGACCCTCGTGAGTTCGGTTAGGAAGACTGGTCGCGCCGTCATCGTCCACGAAGCCAACGTGATCGGTGGGGTGGGGGGCGAAATCGCGGCGGTCCTGGCCGATCTGGCGTTCAAGTACCTCAAGGGGCCGATCAAGCGAGTCGGCGGCGCGGAGGCACCGGCTCCGGTCAGCCCCTCCCTCGAGGCGGTCGTGGTGCCGAACGAGGAAGCGATTGCCCAAGCCGTCCGCGCGGTCCGCGTATGACGCCGATCGGGTCAGCGACGGGCAGGAGAGGGCGCCGGCATGCATAAGCTCGCCAATTCGCTCGAACACCACTGGATGCCGTTCACCGCCAACCGCAGCTTCAAGGCTAATCCGCGGCTGATCATCCGCGCCGACGGCATGTACTACTGGGACCAGGGCGGGCGGCGCGTCATGGACGGCTGCTCGGGCTTGTTCTGCGTCTCCGCCGGCCACAAGCGGAAGGAGATCGAGACCGCCATCCTCAAGCAGTTGCAGGAGGCGGACTACGTCCCCCATTTCTCCTTCGGCCACCCGTCATCCTACGAGCTCGCACGCCGGATTGCCGGCCTCGCGCCGGATTCGATCGATCATGTCTTCTTCGCGTGCTCCGGCTCAGAGGCAACGGATTCGGCGATGAAGATTTGCCTCGCCTACCACCACGCCCGCGGGGAGCCGCAACGCACGCGCTTCGTCGGCCGCGAGCGCGCCTATCACGGCGTCAACTTCGGCGGGCTGTCGATCAGCGGCATGGTGCGCAACCGGCGCACCTTTGGAATCGGGCTCCCGGGCGTGATCCACATTCGCCACACCTGGACTCCGGAGCAGAGGTTCTCAATCGGCCAACCCGAGACCGGTGCCGAGCTGGCCGACGACCTGCAGCGCGCCGTCGATACCTTCGGCGCGGACAGCATCGCGGCCGTGTTCATCGAGCCGATCGCCGGATCGACCGGCGTGCTGGTGTCGCCCAAGGGCTATCTCGAGAGGATCCGCAAGATCTGCGACGCGACCGGCATCGTGCTCGTGTTCGACGAGGTCGGAACTGGGTTCGGCCGGACGGGCAAGGCGTTCGCGGCGCAGAGCTTCGGGGTCACGCCCGACATCATGACCATGGCCAAGGCCATAACCAACGGCACCGTGCCGATGTCCGCGGTCGCGGTTCGCGACCAGATCTACGAAACAATCACCAACGCCGCCTCGGCGGAGTCGATCGAGTTTTTTCACGGCTACACCCATTCGGCCTCGCCGGTCGCCTGTGCCGCCGCGCTCGCAACACTGGAGATCTTCGCGCGGGACGCCCTGTTCGAGCGTGCCGAGGAGCTGACGCCCTACTTCCTCAAGCAGGTACACGCCCTGCGCGACATTCCGATCGTCTACGACATCCGCGGCTATGGCCTGCTCGCCGGCATCGAGCTCGCACCTGCCGACAAGGTTGGGGCGCGCGGTCACGAGGCGTTGAGCAAAGCGTTCGAGGCCGGGCTTCTGGTTCGTGCCCCGGGCGATACCGTCGTGGTCGCGCCCGCCTTCATTGCCGAGAAACGGCATGTCGACGAGATGTGCGACATCCTGCGCAAGGTGATTCGCAGCCTGTGAGCCGGTAGAATGCGCCACGGATGCCGCATCGATCCGCCATGACGCCGCGACCGCATGCCCGCGGGCTACTTTTGACCTGCGCCGCAGCCCATGCGGTGCACCACGGGTGCTACAGTTCGATCTACATGCTGCTGCCGTTCTGGGCGCCGGGCTTCAATTTCTCCATGTCGCAGGTTGGTTCCCTTAAGACTACGTATTCGCTGGCGATGGCGGGCTTCAGTTGCCGATGGGTATGCTTGCCGAGCACATCGGCGAACGCGGGCTGCTCGCTCTTGGCACTGCGATCATGGGCCTCGGCTTCGAGTTGATGGGGTGGAGCGGGGGTTCATCGCGTAGCTGGTCTGCCTGCTGGTCGCCGGGGCCGCCTCGGACGCGCAACACCCTCTTGCCTCGTCGCTGGTGGCGACAGCATATTCCCAGGGTTCGTACCGCGCGGCCCTCGGTACCTACAATTTCGCGGGCGACATCGGCAAGGCGGCGATCCCGGCGCTGGTTGGACTGATGATCAACGCCTTCGGCTGGCGTGCGAGCGTCGTTGGCGTCGGCGCGCTGTGCGTGGCCGCCGCCGTCGGCCTGTGGCTCATCCTCCTCAGGCTTCGTTCCGGCGGGCCCCATCCAGCGGCCGCGCCCGCAGCAGACGGCGGCGACATCCGGAGTTCGACCGCGAATTGGGGCATCCGGAATCGCCGCGGCTTCTCGGCGCTGGCGGCAATCGGTGTTGTCGGCGACACGGTCCGCGCGGCGGTTTTCACTTTCGTGCCGTTCCTGTTGATCGCCAAGGGCGCCGCGGCCGATATCATCGGATTCGCCATGGCGCTGCTGTTCATCGGTGGGGCGGCCGGCAAGCTCGCCTGCGGGTTCCTGGCCGAGCGCTTGGGAGTGATCCGCATGGTGGTGACCGAACTGGCGACCGGAGTGACTATCATCGCGCTCCATTTTCTTCCGCTGATACCCGCCCTCGTCCTGCTGCCGCTGGTCGGCGTGACGCTTAACGGCACATCCTCGGTGCTGTACTCGACCACTGCCGATTTCGTTGCCCCGGAGCGACATTCGCACGCATTCGGACTCTGCCTAAACGCTGACAATTTCGGCCGGCGCGTCAGCGCCGCTGGCATACGGCATATTGAGGGAGGCGGTTTTGAGCTTCCGATAGTGTTCATGACCCTCGGCGCATTTTCCCTCGCGACGGTGCCTCTATGCTAGCCGCTGGCGGTATCGCGCGCCCACGCAGGGGCCTGGCGAGGTGACGTGTGAACGGTCCCCGATCCGGAAGACCCGCGAAAGGCTTGGCGCTTCGGGGCTTCCCGCAGGCGGTCGCGCAAGCTATTCTGCCAGTGAACGTGGACCAATGAAGCGTTCATCTGGGAAATATCGATTATTGCCGTGAAGCGCGGGATGAACAAGCTCAACACCTACCGCGGCGGCGCCGACGAGCGCGGGCACTTCGGCATCTACGGCGGTCGCTACGTCGCCGAGACGCTGATGCCGCTGATCCTCGAGGTCGAGAAAGCGTATCTGCGCTACAAGGACGACCCCGAGTTCCTGGCCGAGAAGGAGTACTACTACAAGCACTACATCGGCCGGCCGAGCCCCCTTTACTTTGCCCGGCGCCTGTCCGAGCACTGCGGCGGCGCCAAGATCTACATCAAGCGCGAAGACCTCAACCACACCGGCGCGCACAAGATCAATTCGTGCATCGGCCAGATCCTGCTCGCGCGTCGCATGGGCAAGACCCGGGTGATCGCCGAGACCGGCGCCGGTCAACATGGGGTCGCGGTCGCGACCGTGTGCGCGCTGTTCGACATTCCGTGCGTGGTCTACATGGGCGTGGTCGACGTCGAGCGCCAGGCGCCCAACGTTTTCCGTATGAAGATGCTGGGTGCCGAGGTCCGCCCGGTCACCGCCGGCTCGGCGACCCTCAAGGACGCGATGAACGAGGGCTTGCGCGACTGGGTCGCCAACGTGCGCGACACCTATTATCTGATTGGCACGGCTGCCGGCCCACATCCCTATCCGACCATGGTACGCAATTTCCAATGCGTAATCGGCGAGGAAACCCGGACGCAGATCATGGCGGCGGAAGGGCGGTTGCCCGATTCGCTGGTCGCCTGCGTCGGCGGCGGCTCAAACGCGATCGGCCTGTTCTTCCCGTTTCTCGACGAGCCCGCGGTACGCATCGTTGGCGTCGAGGCGGCAGGCGAGGGCATCGCGACCGGACGCCACGCCGCCAGCCTCAACGCTGGCCGCCCGGGCGTGCTGCACGGCAACCGCACCTACCTGCTTCAGGACGGCGACGGGCAGATCAAGGAGGCACACTCAATCTCGGCCGGCCTCGACTACCCTGGGATCGGCCCTGAGCACGCTTGGCTTCGGGACGTGGG
>CAYMXF010000006.1:32087-33670 GCA_964393935.1 uncultured Planctomycetaceae bacterium | reverse complement strand
GAGGGGATTCGGAAGCTGGTGGGCGAACTATTGCGGCTGGCGGGGCAGTAGTGGTCAGTTAAACGCAAAACGCCAAAATGAAGAGGACGTATCCGCAGATTGGCACAGATGGACGCAGATGTTGGGGAGAAGAAGAGATGCGGAAAGGTCCACGGCGCGCCGGGGTCGAGAGTCGAAATGTCTGGACGGGGAGACGGCGGGCGGCGCAGAATCTGCAAAGAGTGGTAGCAGAGTTGTCACGAGATTGTATCAAGAGGTTTGGCAGGGGGATCGGCTGGCCGCAAACGCGGATCGCGCTACGCCCTCGCTTCGGTGACGGAAGGGTGGATTTTATTGAGGCCGTCGAGGCGAGAAAGGCGTCGGACCTCGGCGATGTTGAGGGACGGGGCGGTTTGACTTGGCTGGGGGGGCGGCGGACAATAGGGGGTTCCGGCAGGGGTTGGGCGCGACTTGGCGCTGCGTCCGATTCCGGCTCGCCGGGAGATATGAGGGTTATCGCGATGTTCAGGAAGTCTTTGGCGTACACACTGATCTTGGGGGTGTGGGTCTCCGGTCTGTCGGCACCATCGGTCAGGGCCGACGGCAGGGCGTGGTCTTCGCCCTATCTTTCCGCGGACGAGCCGGACACCCGGAAGCTCTTGGCGGATCGAACGAAGTTCGTGCAGGAGATGTATCAACTCGGCTCGGAAGCGTCCTCAAAGGTTTTGGAATCATTGAACGGGCTGACTTCGGTTCAGGATCGTTATCAGCGGGAGACCGCGCTGACGCTCGAACGGCTCCGGCTGGTGATTACTCTCGTGGGGACGGACACCTCCATGACGGAGCCCGATCGTCAGGCGAAGGTCGTCAAGTATCAGGGTCAGTTTCACCGCATCGTCGGCAAGGCGCCGATGAGCCTACAAAACGTGGCGAAGATGGCTGAGGCGTCGCTCGCGACGGAGCAGATCACCGCCGCCCACGGTCGAATTCAGGCCAAGTTCGCGGATACGGTGAAGATAAGCGGCATTCCCTTCGCCATCGAGAATCTGGATGTACTGGCCTGTGGTCCGCTTCAGCCAGGCGTACGACCGGAACTTCGATTGCCTGAGCGGGAGGAGGCACTCGCCGCGCAGGCGCCGCCGATTCCTTCAGCCCAGAGACCGACGCCGATTCCCCCACGGCCGGTGACGCCCAATCAACCGACACCGCCGCAGAGACCGGCGCCGGTCCCGGCCCCGAACATGGTGTTGCCGCAGCCTGTTCCGAGCGCGCCGTTGCCTCCGGCGCCGCCCACGACGCAGTGGCCGGAACTGGTGAAAGGCTCGACGGACAAGTACGATTTCACGGCCGATCAGCGAACCGCCGCCGAAAACGTGCTGACCCAAACGCAGGCGCGCGCGACAGAACATCGCAAGCTCCATCAGCCGGCCTATGACGAGGCGGCGAAGCTCTCCGACGAGGATACCAAAATGAAGAAACTCCAGGAGTTGAACAAGCCTCTGGACAGCCTCTATGACCAGTTGCAGAGGCGGATCGAATCGATCGCCTCGATCGAGCAGCGGAACAAGGCCGCCGAGAAAGAAAAGTCCCCGAAGTAGGGCGGG
>CAYMXF010000006.1:15804-31987 GCA_964393935.1 uncultured Planctomycetaceae bacterium | reverse complement strand
ACGAGGCGGCGGGCGGAGCCCGCCCTACCGAAGAGTGCAGGGGATTTCTGATGGCCACCGCCGGTTCCATGCCAGCCAAGATGGCTTGTCTTCGCAAGCTTGGCGCGGGGCCGGGGCTGGACTTCACCGAAGACTCGCCGCTACCGACGCTCGGCCCGCGCGACGTGCTCATCAAGGTCCGCAAGGCGGGCATCTGCGGTACGGACCGCGGCATTTACGAGTGGGGGCCTTGGGCGCGGTCGCGCGTCAAGGTCGGGATCATCATCGGACATGAAGTGATGGGGACGGTGGCGGCCGTGGGCAGCGCGGCGGATTCGATCCACGTCGGGCAACGCGTCTCCGTCGAGGGGCACATCGGTTGCGGGTCGTGCTTCAGTTGCCGCACGGGCAATGCGCACGTCTGCGATCAAGTTCGCATCATTGGCATCGACCGCGACGGGTCGTTCGCGCAGTATCTCGCCGTGCCGTACACCAATATCTGGCCGCTCGATCCCCATATTCCCGACGACGTGGCGGCGATCATGGACCCGCTGGGCAACGCCGTGCATACCGTGATGACGGCCGGCGTGTCGGGGCGGTCCGTGCTCATTACCGGCGCGGGGATCATCGGACTTATGGCCGTCTCGGTGGCGAGGGCGGCGGGGGCCGGACGGCTGATCGTCGCGGATATCAACGAACAGCGTCTGACACTGGCGCGCGAACTGGGCGCGGATCACACGCTCAAGACGACGCAGTCCGGCTGGATCGAGGAATGCCGCAAGATGACGCAGGGGATGGGGCCGGAGGTCGTCTGCGAGATGAGCGGTGCGACCAAGGCGATTAACGGGGGACTCGCCGCGCTGCGCAATTGCGGGACGATGGTGATGCTGGGGCTGCCCAAGGAGGACGTGCCCGTCAATTTCAACGATCACGTCATCTTCAAGGGGGCCCGGATCATCGGCATCAGCGGGCGGCGGATGTTCGAGACATGGTATCAGATGGAGGATCTGATCCTCTCCGGCCGCGTCCGGCTCGATCCGATCATTACGCACCGCATTCCGTTGAAGGATTTCGAGCGCGGCTTCAAGCTGATGGCTGCCGGCGAGGCGATCAAAGTTATCCTCAATATCGAGGAAGGGCGATGACGCCGGGCGTCTGGCAGGCGATCGACGAGGACCTCGGCCGACTTCGCGACGCCGGCCAATACAAAGTTTTTCGCACGCTTAAAAAGCCGATGGGGGCCGAGTCGGAGATCGAAGGCGTCGGCCGCGTCGTTGTCCTCTGCTCGAACGATTACCTGGGGCTCGCCAATCATCCCGAAGTCGTCGCCGCGGCGCTGGAGGCCGGGCGTCAATGGGGCGCTGGAACGGGGTCGGTCCGGTTCATCTGCGGCACGTTCGATTATCACCACGCGATGGAGCGGCGAATCGCGGAATTGTCCGCGACACAAGCGGCGACGACGTACGTTTCCTGTTGGAACGCCAACGAGGCGGCGATCGCCTCGCTCATGGCGATTGGCGGCGATTCCGTTATCGCCATCAGCGACGAGCTGAACCACGCCTCGATCATCGACGCGATCCGGCTGGGCCGGCAGATTAACAAAGAATCGAAGTCGGCCGTTTATAAACATTCGGACATGGACGCGCTGGAACGCTGCCTCAAAGAGTCGGCTGGCGTGCGTAGCAAGATCGTCATTACCGACGGCGTCTTCAGCATGGAGGGCGACATCGCCAAGCTGGACGCGATCCACCGGCTCTGCGAAGAACATGGGGCGATGCTGATCGTGGACGATTCGCACGGCGTCGGCGTCTGCGGGCCGACGGGCCGCGGTGTCGCCGAGCATTACGGGCTGCACGGGCGGATCGATTGCATGACCGGCACACTGGGCAAGGCCCTGGGCGGGGCGGCGGGCGGGTACGTCGCATCGCGGTCGAACCTCATCGATCTGATGGTGCAGAAATCCCGGCCGCAGATTTTTTCCAACGGGCTCCCCCCCTCATCGGCCGGCGCTGCGTCGAAGGCGATCGAGATTCTCACGCGCGACACGACGCGAGTCGAACGGTTACGGCAAAACGTGCGATACATGCGCGAAGGGCTGGCGAAGCTCGGCTTCGAGACGCGCCAGGGCCCCAGCGCGATCACGCCGATTCTCTTAGGCCCAACGGCCAAGGCGATCGCGGCGAGCAAGCGGCTCTTGGAACTCGGCGTCTTCGTGATCGGCTTTGGTTATCCCGTCGTGCCGGAAGGCACGGCGCGGCTCCGCGTGCAAATCTCCGCGGCCCACGAGCGCGAGCATCTCGACCGGGCGCTAGATGCGTTCAAAAAGCTCTAATGACCGTGAAAACCGGAGGGCCGATGGGGGCCGCGGGGCCGGCCGGGCAGCGATTGCGTTCGTTCGGCGGATTGTCTACAATCGGCTCATTTGGTGCCGCGCTGAGCTGGCGCGGCTTGGAGCGTCTTCACGGGCATTCGATAAAAGGAGAACGAGAATGAAAAGGCACGCGATTCTAGCGGCTGCGATTCTCGCGAGCGCCTCTCCCGTCTTCGGGCAAGTGGCGGTCGGCAGCAAGGCGCCGGACATCACCGCCGGCGTGTGGTACAACCTACCCGGCGGCATGAAGAAGCTGACCTTGGCGGACCTCAAAGGTTCGATCGTCATGGTCGAGTTCTGGGCCACGTGGTGAGGGCCGTGCCGCACAGGCATTCCGCATCTCGTTGAGATGCAAAAAAAGTATCAGGACAAAGGGGTCGTGCTCGTCGCCCTGTCCGACGAGCCGAAGACGAAGGTCTGGCCCTACATTTCCAAGCACAAGCTGCCGTACATCGTCGGGGGCGATGCGCGATCGACGTTGGAGGCCTTTGGGATCAAGGGATTCCCGACGATGTTCCTGCTCGACCCCGAGGGAAAGGTCGCCTGGGTCGGCCATCCGATGCAGGTCGAAGAGAGCCTTGACAAGCTGCTAAAAGACAAGCCGCCCAAAGGCGGGGGAATCTCGGCTGAGCAGAATGCGGGGGCCGAGTTCAAGGCGGCGGGAAAGCTTCTGAAGCGCAAGAAATACGCCGAGGCCTTCGCGGCGTATCAGAAAATCGTCTCGACCTATGCGGGTACGAAATCCGCCAAGAAGGCCGCGACCGAGATCAAGAAAATGAAAGCCGATGAGGCGATCATGAAGACGATCGCCCAGGTCGTCGAGAAAAAGGGCAAGGGTTGGCTCGAGGCGGCGCGGGCGCTGGCCAAGGCCGGCGAGACCGAGGACGCCATTCGCTATTACGACAAGATCATCGAGCAATGCGGCGACACCGAGTACGCCAAGCTAGCCGAGGACGAGCGCGCCAAATTGAAGCCCGAAGGCGGCAAGAAGAAGTCTTCGAAGGCGTAAGAATCAACGTAGACGTAACGCATTAAGTCCGGATGGACTCACAAGTCGACGCCCGGGGCTTCGGTCGCTAAGCTGCGGCGGCGATGACATGCTGCCGACCTTTTTGACACAGCTTGCGGCCGGTTGTTAGCTCGCGACCGGTCTGTCGGCGATGCGGCAGGCGAGTTGGCGGTATTTGCGGCTCATGGCCGTGGTGTCGCTGGTGATACTCTTCCTGGCGGGGGCGCTTTTCTATCGTGATGCCAGCATTGGGGCGGCGGGGGATCGAGGGACGACCGCGCTACCCTGGCGAGCGACGGGTGGGCTTGCGCTCTCGGCCCTCATCGGCGCGGCCTGGCTCTTCATCAATTCCGCACAACGCGATCGGATCGGCGGGGCACAGCGGCTGTGCGCGCTGGCGGCGGGGTTGGCGGCGCTGGCGGCGTCGATCGTGCTGGCGCACCGGCCGGACGTCGTCGTGCGCGGCGCGGGGATGGGCGATGCGGGGAGGGCGCGTGGCCTCACCAGCGAGATGACGGTCAGTTTGTTTGATCCGCATGGCGCGGCGGACGGGGGAGCCAGCGCGGAACTCGGCGGCAGTATTCGATATACGACTCGCCGAAGCGGTCGCGCAACCGCGGCTCTTCGATTTGCGTGACCTGATAGTGCGCGAGCGGGAGGCCGACGAGCAGCAACGCACAGAGCCCCAACGAGCCGAAGAAGATCGCCTCTCCGAGGACCGTGACGAGCAGCGTGATGACGACGGGGTTGCGGACCCAGAGATACGGGCCCGTCGCGACGAACACCTTGGGCGGGTCGAACTCGACGTGCGGGCCGCGGCCGTGATAGATCAGCCAGATCGAGCAGAACAGGTACGCCGCGAGGCCGATGGTGAAGACGGCGATACCCAGCAGCGTTTGAAACCCCAGCCAGAAGGAGCGGATAATCAGCCTGGATTCGACGGAGCGCAGCGGGAGTTCGCCGAGCAGGTAGAAGACAGACGGGACGACGGCGAGGACGACCAGCAGAAAGCCCGCGGTGTACAGAGTGCTTCGCAGGGCGAAGGGGCGTTCGGGCAAATGGATTGGAGGTTGGGGCGCGTCTACCATCGCACGGCAAAGCCGGCGGTCATCCACTTGCTGGACTCGACGGCGTGGACGATGGCGAGTTGGCCGGGCTTAAACTCGCCGGAGCGGATCATCTCGTCGAGATGGAGGAGCGTGGCCGCGCCGCCGCAGTAACCGATCTTCGCGCTTCGGAACTTGATCTTATCGCGCGTGATGCCCAGGCGATCCAGGAAGGCCGGGATGTGGTCTTCGTAAAGCTGGAGCGTGGGGATGGAGACGACGTAGTGGTCGACGGCGCCCGGGTTGATCTTGAGCTGCGTCGTGAAGTTGCAAAGGCCCTGGAGCAAAAGCGGAGCGGCGTTGTCGTTGACGGCGGAGAAGTCCTGCCACAGGTGGTGCATCCCGTCGGCATAAAGCTGAGGAATCTGGTGCGACGCGGGCATGAGATCGGACGCCGCGCCGCCGGCGGTCATGCCGGCCGGACGGCCTGCGCCGACGGACTCGACGAAGGTGCCGACGATTTCGTGGCCCGGCTTACCGTTCTGATTCGCCTGTAGAACGAGGGCACCGGCGCCGTCCGCGAGGATCCAGCGGAGGGCCGCGTGCACCTTGTCCATCTTCGGCTGGTTGTAATAGCAGCTTCGCAGATAGATGGAGGAAAGCTGGCTGTAGGCGACGAGGGCGGTGCGATAGCGGCCCGTGCGAAGCGCGTCGTAAGCGACCTGGACGCCTTTGCCGACGCCGGTGCAGTTGGAGTGAATCTCCATTTCCGCGCAACATTGGATGCCCAAGCGCTCCTGAAGGAGCGCACTGGTGGGCGGCGTGCTTTGGTCGTACGACGGGCAGGAGATAATAAGTAGGTCGATCTGCTGGGCGTCGATCTGCGCCATTTCCAAGGCGTTTCGCGCGGCCTTTTCGGCCATGCTGCTGAAATTGTGAGTCATGTCCCCCGACTCGGGGTCCACGGCGAAGTGGCGCGTCAGGACGCCGCCGCGATCGAGCATTTTCTTGCCGAGGTTTTCGACGAAACTGCGGACCTTTTGCGGCGCCTCCGTGAGGGGGCCGAGCACCGCCTCCAACCGTTCATTCGGGACCGGCGGGCCGGGAAGGAAGCTCCCGATGCCAGCGATTCTTACGGGTAACAAGGACATAGCACTCCTAGTCGATACACTCGCTTGGCCGGTCGCCTGTAAGCGAGCAACCGAGTCCAATAACGCGTTTCCGCGTCGGACGGCAAGTCGAGTATATTAGCAAAAGCCGCGCCACAAGGGCAGCCGTTTTGTTTACACGAAAGAGAGAGGGCTCACAACCCCGCAAAAGCCGGCAAATAGTCATGAAAACTGAACTCAAAGGAAACTGGTTCATCCGTTCAAATGACATAACTACTTACAAATAAATTACTTACTGATAATTCGCGGAGTCAGAACTGGCGATCGTTACATTTGATCCATCTTCCGGTTTTCCAGCTTTTTGATACGGAAAGAATCGATCTGAACCCCAAGATCGGTGAGATTATAGGCCATGCAGCTATCCTGGTGTCATATTTCGTTGAGGCTTGCAGATTCCTTCAAGACCGCGAAGGTCACGCGGGGGGATAAAAAGACTCTTTGGGTAAAAGTTACCCAAGATAATATCGTCGGATGGGGGGAAGCGGCCCCAGTCGATACTTATCGCCAGATGCTGGAATCGGCGGAAAAGGCCCTTTCGTCGATGGCCCCGCTGGTCTCGGATCGACATCCACTGGAAATTGAAGATACGATCGGTCTTCTTCTGGATCAGTTCACCGATCAGCTTGCGACGGTCGCCGCAGTAGACGCTGCCCTACATGACTGGACGGGTAAACGTTTCGGTGTTCCGACTTATCAGTGGTTGGGACTTACGCCCGCGCGTCCGTTGGTGACTTCCTTCACGATCGGCATCGATGAGCCGCAGGCCGTCGCTCGCCGCGTGCGAGCGGCGGAGGCGTTTCCCATCTTGAAGCTGAAGCTCGGCGGACCGAACGATGAAGAGATCGTGGCGCTGGTGCGTGAGCTGGCGCCGTCGAAGACCCTCCGCGTGGACGCCAACACAGCGTGGACGGTCGAGCAGGCGCTGGCGATGTTGCCGAGGCTCGCGCGCCATGGCGTGGAATTCGTCGAGCAGCCGCTGGTCGCGGCGGATCGCACGGGCCTGCGACGGCTCAAGGAAGCCGGCATCTGCCCCATCGTGGCAGATGAAAGCTGCGTGCGCCCCGGCGATGTGATCGGCTTGGCGGGCTGCGTCGACGGCGTGAACATCAAGCTGAGCAAGTGCGGCGGCATCCGCGAGGCGTTGAAGATGATCCACCTGGCGCGCGGCGTCGGGCTCAAGGTGATGCTCGGGTGCATGATCGAAAGTTCGCTGGGCATCTCGGCGGCATTGCAACTCGCGCCGCTCGCGGACTGGCTGGACCTCGATGGGCACCTCCTGCTCGCACACGACCCGTTCACCGGGATCGGCGGGACCGGCGGGCGGATGAGGCTGAGTCAACGTCCCGGCCTCGGCGTGGAACCCTCAAAAGAGCAGGGCTAAGGCCGATACAGGTGTGGGGCTTTCCCCGTTAATGGCCTATGGCGCTGGGGTTAGAACAATCTCGGGCCGGTGTAAACTGCACCTTGACCGACATCTGGGGCGGGCAAGAATAGTAATGAACCGGTTGGAGCTTTCGAGGAACGCCGGGCCGGCGAATCCTTGACCTCCCGTCGCGAGTGGCCGGAGTGCACGATTCGGCCGAGCGACAGCCTACCCATCCGGCGACAAGACGAAGTGACGGCGTTGGATCGCCCTACTCAACGGTGCGGGACGATCCCGCCGGGGCGCAATTCTTCGCAGGCGGTCCGGGCTTTATGCCGTCGTTCGTCTCGTCTAACGATTACGCCCTCGCGCCAGGAGAACTTCCCGATGGTCATGCGCCCGTCGCCGTGCGCCGGCACGAACTCTTCCTCGGAACGACTCAGCTACAAGTTTCAGCGGCTTCGCGAGCAAATCCGCGCGGCCATTAGCAGCGGGGAGTTCGCGGCGCAATTGCCAGGCGAGCGCGAACTCGGCCGCCGGTTCCACGCCAATGCCAAGACGGTGAACAAGGCCTTGTGCGATCTGTCGAGCGAGGGACTGCTCGTCCGTCAGATCGGCCGCGGGACGTTCATCGCGCCGCAAAACGGGCAGGCCAGAGTCGCCGGTGGAGGACTTCCGTGCATTTTATTGCTCCCCAAGGATTCATCGGCGTTGACGTATCGAAGCGAGATGACGCGGGCGCTGATGGACGCGATGGATGAGAAGGGAGTCGCCGTAGAGGCGGTCACGGTCGACCGGCTGGTCGCCGGACAGACGCCGCTCGCCAGTTGGCCCGTATCAACTCGACGGTCGACGCAGGCATTGGTTTGTTATCCGTTGGAGGCGCTTTCCGGGGGGCTGGGTCATCCGAGCGAGGAGTTGCTTCTCGAAAGTTGGCGTCGCCACGTCGCGACCGTCGTGGTGGGGGCCCTGGGCCGAAGCGCCCGAGTGAGCGCGGTTGCGCCGGATTACGGCGACGCCGGCCTTCGAATGGCCGAACATCTTTTCCAGGCGGGGTGCGAGGGTATCAACGTTTTGATCAGCACGGAAGAGGGGAGAGAAGCAGAAATGGTGTGCGCCGGGGCGCAGGCAGCGGGGATGCGCCTAGGCAAGAGCGTCGTGCAGGTCATGGTGGGCGAAGGTTGGGCGCCGTCGACCTGTTTGAATGGGTCGCTGGCGGGGAAGGCGGATCGATCGCACAAAAAGAGCGGCGGGCGGCCGGTGGGAATCGTTTGCGTCGGCGCGTCGGTGCTACGCGCCGTTGCCGGCGACGAGGTCTTGCAATCGCTCGCTCGCCAGCGGGTCGTGATGATGGTCTGCCTCAGCGAACCGGGCGACGACACGGCGGAGGCGCTAGGCGTCACGTCGTACGAAGTTCATCCCCGACGAATCGCCGCGTGGGCGGCGCGGCTCATCGCGGAATCGCGGCCCGGTCAGCGACCGCTGGAGGTTCTGATCCCCGGCGAACTCAAGGTTCGCGGGCCGCAGCGCGACAAGCAAAAAACCGGCATGCGTAGAGGCCAGGTGGACCTCGCGCAGGCGATGATGTAGCTGGTGTGTGTATTAGCGTACGCGCGATCCCTATCGCCGCTTTGGTACCGGCAGTTGCGTCCGAAGAACACAGCCGAGGGCGACCGTGCCACACACCCGTGTCGCCGTTTTGACCATTTTTTACGAGCCATCCGTCGACATTGATCCTTACGGGCCGCGGCTGCATAATGCGGGTCTCGGATGTTCGCCCCCCCCTTAAAGGGCGGGGCATCGATTCCGAGATGAGGATCAAGTTCGCATGGGAGCCACGCTCGACGCCCTGCACCGTCTTCAAGAGTTCGAGCTCCAGATCGCTGAGATTCGGCGGGGGATCGATCGGAAACATCGCGCCGTCCACAAGCAGGAAGAACGAATCACGCAGCTTGACGCGCAAATCCGCGCCGAGCAGTCGGCGCTGCGGACGGACCAGATGGAGTCGGACCGGCTCGATTTGGACCTCAAGAGCCGTGATGTGGAGATCGCCAAGTACCGTCAGGCCCTTCAGGTCTCCAAGACGAACAAGGAATATTCGGCGATCCTCACCCAGCTCAACACCTACAAGGCCGACAACAGCAAGCTCGAAGACAAGGTCCTCGCGCTCATGGGACAAGTCGATGCCCGGCGGAAGACGATCGCCGGGATGAACGAACAGCGGGCGACGGAGGCCGCGCGGCTGGCGGATCTTCGGGCCGCCGCCAAGGCGGAGGAGGATCGCTGTCGCGACCGGATGACGGCGCTCCAGACGGAGCGGGACCGGGCGGCGGCCGCGGTCTCGCCGCAGGCGCTGGAATTCTTTAACCGCGTCGCGCAAAAGAACGACGGCGAGGCGATGGCCAAGGTCGTCTGCACGAATCCCAAGCGGTCCGAGTATGTCTGCAACGGTTGCAACATGTCGATCAACATCGAACAGGTCAACGCGATCATGTCCCGCGACGAGGCGATCACCTGCAACATCTGCGGCAAGATTCTGTACGTCGACGCGCCGGCGGCGGCGAGGAAATGACGAATGGCGAATAGCGAATGGCGAAAAAGAAGATGCGCCGGTCGGCTCCTTTTCGCTTTTCGCTATTCGCCATTCGCAATTGGCATCAACAGGAGAAGCGTCTGCGCGAGCAACGTTTGATCGAACAATCTATCCGAAGCGCATGAAGCTCATCATCCACATCGACGGCGGGGCTCGCGGGAATCCGGGCATCGCCGGGGCGGGGATCGTCCTGCGCGGCGCAGGCGACCGGCCGCTCGTCGAGGCGGGGTACTATCTCGGACATCAAACCAACAACGTCGCGGAGTATACCGCCCTGCTCAAGGCGCTGGAGGCGGCGAAGCGGGCGGGAGCTTCGCAACTCGTGATTCACTCGGACAGCGAACTGCTCGTGCGTCAGATCAATGGGGAGTACCGCGTCCGCAACCCCGCGTTGAAAGATCTTTTCGACGATGCCTTTGCGCGGCTTCTCGGTTTTGAGAAGTGGGAGGTTCGGCACGTTCGCCGAGAGCAAAACACCCGTGCGGACGAGCTTGCGAATCTGGCGATGGATGCGTGCGACAACGTCGTGGAGATTGACGAATTGTAAAACGCCGAAACGCCAAAACGTCGAAGCCGGATCGGGCCGCTTGACAGGGTCGGAGGGGGGTCGGATGGTGGGAGCGGATTCCACTGGCTGATAACCGGTGCCAGAATGTAAGCCATGGCGCAAACGAGCAATCCTCCATCAAGCCCGGACTTGTCGGTACTGATCGGCAAGCTCGTGCTCAAGAGCCCGGTGCTGACGGCGTCGGGGACTTGCGGGTATGGGCAGGAGTATGCGACGTTTGTCGATCTCTCACTGCTCGGCGGGTTCACGACGAAGAGCGCGACGGTCCGGCCGCGGGCGGGCAATGCGCCGCGGCGGAACGTCGAGACCGTCCGGGGGGTTTTCTTTTTCGCTTGCTCAGTCCTGATGGTTACGGCCGCTCGCGCACCTCCAGTGCCTCAGGCTGATCCATCGCGGGATCGAACAGGACGATGTCCGGCGCCTGGTCATCCACGATCCCGGCGGCGTTCAGCCATCCGTGGACGCACGTATTATCCTCACTGGCCACCCACAGCGAGCCGAGAATGCCGGCCAGCTCCTCAGGATCCTTCGCGACGCCTCTCAGAAGCACGTCCGGCGACTGGCCGGTGACCAGGCCCGCAGGATTGTTGAAGCCGACGATATCGGCAGCCGCACCGTCATCGCTGTTGGAAACAAACAAGCGTCCGCCGGTGATCGCGATGCCCTCCGGATCGTCGATCCGGGCCGGACCGGCCAACACGATGTTGGGGGCCTGGTTGGTCGTTAGGCCGTCGGCCGGGCGGAAGATTAGAACGCCGCCTTCGCCCGGGTCGTCCTGGCCGACGTACAGTACGTTGTCAAACACCTCGACGACCTCCGGGAAACTGATGAGCGACAGGGCGTTGTTGAGCGTCACATTCGGCGGATTACCGCCGCCCAGCATGGCCACGTCGTTGTAGATGGTGATCGTGTTGTTGTCGTTGTTGGCGACGTACAGAATGCCTCCAACGACGGTCAGGCTCTCCGGTCCATTGATAAGCGAGAAGCCAAAGTCCAGGACGGCGTTCGGCGCTTGGTTGGTCATCAGCGTGGTCACGTCTCGGAAAATCCGAACGGTATTGTTGTCCCGACTGGCGACGAACAAATCGTTATTGAAGACCACGAGGTCCGTAGGATTGTCGATGCCCGAGCCGGCGTTGTTGAGAATCACATTCGGGGCCTGGTTGTTGGCCAGCGTCAGGAAGTTATTGTAGATCGTGACGGTGTCCGTGGATGCGTTGCCGACAAACAGCCGGTTGCCGGCCAGCTCCAGGCTCCGCGGTTCGTCGATCAACGACGTGGCGTTGTCCAGCGTGACGCTTGGCGCCTGGCCGATCGGCATGGCGTTACGCACGTTGTAGTAGATAAAGACCTTGTCGGCGGTAGGATCGCCCATCGCCAAGTCCAGAATCTCGCAGGCATCTCCGAGGCCGTCACCGTCGCTATCGGCCTGGTCGGCGTTGGCGACCGTCGGGCAGTTGTCGCAGGCGTCGCCGAACCCGTCCGTGTCGCCGTCCGCCTGGTCGTTGTTGGCGACAGTGTCACAATTGTCGCAGGCGTTGCCGAACCCGTCCGCATCGCCGTTCGCCTGATCGTTGTTGGCGACAGTGGGGCAGTTGTCGCAGGCATCGCCGAAGTTATCCCCGTCGGCGTTGGCCTGATTTGAATTCGCGACCATCAGGCAGTTGTCCATCCCATCCGGATCGCCGTCCATGTCCGTATCCATGGGGCAAGCCACGCCGGACAGGAGGCCGAAGGCCACGACCGCGAGCGTCAAGCGACTGAATCGAGCGATTGAAATCTTGAACATGACTTTGCTCCTTAGAATTTCCCGAACCGAAGGAACTTAACAGTAAACCGTTCGCGAGGTAAGCGAGGAGCGTATCGAGCGATTTGAGGGTTTGCAAGCGGACGAACCGTCGTCTGTTGTCTCTCCGCGAGGCCTTTTGATGTGCCGCAAAACACCTATAAGTTGCTGGGGGAAAAAATGTTATCGGGGAACTAATTCCACGCGCGTCGGCCGATTCTTTCCGTCTGATGCATACACGAGCCTCTTTCACTTTGACGGTCGGCGGCGGAAGATAGGGCTGCCGGAGGCGGTTTCGTGATGGCCAAGGATGTGCAAACTCTTGATCTGTCCGTGAAGCTCGGTCGGCTCACGCTCAAAAACCCCGTGCTGACGGCGTCGGGGACTTGCGGGTATGGGCAGGAGTATGGGCCGTTTGTCGATCTCTCATTGCTCGGCGGGTTCACTACGAAGAGCGTGACAGTGCATCCTCGGTCGGGCAATGCGCCGCAGCGGATTGTCGAGACCGCCGGGGGGATGCTCAACGCAATCGGGCTGGCCAACGTCGGGCTCGACGAGTTCATGGCGAGCAAGGTTCCGCAGATCGCGGAGATGGGCACGGCCGTCTTCGTCAACGTCGCCGGGCACCGCATCGACGATTACGTGCAGGTCTGCCGCCGGGTGGATGAATCGCCGGCGATCGTGGGGGTCGAACTCAACGTGTCGTGCCCGAACGTGGCGGATGGGCTGATGTTCGGGACGGATGCGAAGCTGCTTCGCGAACTTGTCGCGGCGGTGCGACCGGTGGTGCGACGCGGGGTATTGATCGTGAAGCTCTCGCCGAACGTGACGGACATCAGCGCGACGGCGCGGGCGGCGATCGAGGGCGGGGCGGACGCGCTGTCCCTGGTGAACACGTTTCTCGGCATGGTGATCGACGTCGAGACGCAGCGGCCGGTGCTGGCGAACGGGACGGGCGGGCTCAGCGGTCCGGCGATCAAACCGATGGCGGTGCATCTTGTGAACAAGGTTTACCGCGAGGTGGCGCGCGACGCCGGGGTGCCGATCATCGGGATCGGCGGGATCAGCAAGTGGCAGGACGCGGTGGAGTTTATGCTCGCGGGGGCGACGGCGGTGTCGGTGGGGACGGCGCTGTATGTCGATCCGACGACGCCGGTGAAGATCGTCGAGGGGCTGGCGACGTATCTGACGCGGCGCGGGCTCAAGTCGGCGTCGGAACTCATCGGAGCTTGCAAGTATGAGCCGGGAGGCGGCGCGGGGAAGGCTATGGAAGAAGGCGCGGAGGGGTAGCTTGGAAGCGCGGAGATCGGGCGCGTATGGCGACGGGGTTCGAGTATCCCACCGCTGAAGCGATGGGGCACCCAGGCTGGTTCTTTCGGACTAGGCAAAGCGAGACGTTGACGAGTTGTAATCTATAAGTTACAATTACCTGAAGAGTATGGAAATTCGCCGCAGCAAGACCATCATGCGTAAAGCGAGCATATCGCACGAAGAGGCGATGATCAAAGAACTCCGGAGCGATCCCGATTTCGCCGCGGAGTATCTCAAGGCGGCGATGGAGGACACCGACGAACCGAAGGTGTTGCTCATCGCTCTTCGTCAAATCGCTAAAGCGCGGGGCATTGCGAAGGTGGCAAAAAAAGCACGAATCGAACGGGAGAGCCTGTACCGCGCTTTGTCGCAAAACGGCAATCCGCGTTTCTCAACGATTGTGGCCGTAACCAAGGCGCTCGGTCTGACGCTCACGGTCGAGCCGGCCCGTTAGAGATGGGTGCTCGTGCCGCTGCCCATGATATGGGGCGCCCAACCAGTGGCATCCGATGGCAGGCAGTAGTAAAACCCGCTCATGGCCGAACAACCTCCGATTGTTACGACGGCTCACCAAGTGCGACAGGCGGTGAGTGCCGCGTGCGAAAAAAGTCGGGCGATTGCGTTCGTGCCGACGATGGGGGCGCTGCACGCCGGGCATGTCAGTTTGATCGAGGCGGCGAGGAAGGGCGGCGCGTTTGTCGTTGTCAGCATCTACGTCAATCCGACGCAGTTCGGACCGAACGAGGATTTCACCGCTTATCCGCGGACGCTTGAGGCGGATCGGGAGATTTGTCGGAAGGCAGGCGTCGATTTGATCTTTGCTCCGGAGCAATCGGAGGTTTATCCGTCGGGGGATGAAACGCGCGTCAGGCCGGGGGCGCTGGCGGAGACGTTGTGCGGACCGTTTCGGCCGGGGCACTTCGAGGGTGTGTGTACCGTCGTCGCAAAGCTGTTCAATATCGTGCAGCCGGACGTTGCGTATTTCGGTCAGAAGGATGCACAGCAGGCGGTCATCATCCGCCGGATGGTCGCGGACTTGCGGATGCCGGTGCGGATCAAGGTGTGTCCGCTGATTCGGGACAAGGACGGACTGGCGCTATCGAGCCGGAATGATCGTCTGAAGCCGGGTCAGCGCGACCAGGCGCTTAGTCTCTATCGGGCGCTGTGCAAGGGGCGGGATTTGCTGACGGCCGGGGAGGCATCGATGGGGCGGATCATCGCGGCGATGCGGGCGGAGATCGGCAAGTATCCGGAGATTAGGGTCGATTATTTGAGCATCGTCGATCCGGAGACGCTGGTGGAGGCAGTCACGGCCGAGAAGGCCGTGCCACCCGACCGCGGGCGGTTGATGTTCGCGGGGGCGGTGCGGATCGGCGAGGTCCGCTTGATCGATAATCTGCTCGTGGAATTGAATGCCGGACGATGATAGGATGAGGGAGATGTCTCTAATTCGCCATTCGCCATTCGTTATTCGCCATTCCTAACGCCAATGTACCCGACGCTCTTCAAGATTCCTTACCTGCCCGACTGGCTCGCCGACGTGAAGAGCTACGGCGTCATGATGATGATCGCCTTTCTCTCCGGCATTTGGATGGCGTGCAAGCGGGCGGATCGGAGCCGGGCGAACGCCGACATCGTTCTCAACATCGGCTTCATCTCCTTGATCTTCGGCGTCGCCGGGGCACGGGCGATGTTCGTTTTGCATTATTGGAGCACGCGGTTCGCCAATCAGACGAGCCCGCTCGCGGCGGTTTTTGATATTCGTGCCGGCGGGTTGGAGTTCTGGGGTGGGCCGCTCCTAGCCATCCCCGTGCTCATGATCTACCTTCGCACTTTCGCCAAGGTGTCGGCGCGTTGGTATCTGGATATCACGGTGCCGTCGCTAGCGTGGGGGCTGGCGGTCACGCGGATCGGTTGCTTCCTGAACGGTTGTTGCTGGGGGTCGACGTGCATCGATGAACATGACCCCGCGTGGAACAAGGCGGCGCTGCCATGGGCGGTTCAATTCCCTTACGGAAGCCCGGCGATGGTGCAGCAGTATCAGTTCGGACAGCTCACGCTGCCGAAGGAGTTGATCTTCACGACGGGTTCGGGGGAGAGCTTCCCGATCTCGCATGAATTCATCGATGCGGCGGTGAAGGACGGCGGCCGCACGGCCGGGCGGCTTCAGTCGCAGTATCAGGCTGCGGCGTCGGAGTTGTCGCGGTTGCAAAACGCTAAGGCCGACGAGGCCGCCTTGACCGCCGCGAAGAAACAGGAGGAGGCGGCCCGGCTGGCAATGATGCGCCACGAGCGCTCATTGATCGGTCTCGTTGAAACTCAAGCGCGGAAGTACGGGCTGAGCGTGAGTGAATTGGCGCAACTCACCCACGCCTATCACTCCAAGCCGGTGCATCCGGCGCAGCTTTACGAGATGATCAGCGGGATGCTCATCTGTTGGTTACTGACGACGCTCTTCTACTATCGCAAACGGCACGGCATCCTGCTTGGATGGTTCCTCATTCTGTATTCGATCTCGCGGCTGTTGTTGGAGGCGATCCGGCAGGACAATCCGCTCGACGTCGGCGGGCTGACGATCTCGCAGGCGATCAGCATCGGCTGCTTCGCGGCCGGACTGTTGTGGCTGTGGATCGTCTATACGAAGATGCCGGTGGCCAGCGCTCTCGCCGTGCCGTTTGACCCGCCCGAGGAAATGGACGAGCCCGCCGACCGACGCGCGAGCGCTGCTTCGAGCATTGAAGCGCCGCTGGCGCGAAAACGATAGCGCCTAGTATTCCATCGGGGCGAATCGAAGACAGCCATGCGTAAATCCGCGCCCGTCATGATCGCAATTCTGTTCACCGCTTCGCCCGCGTCGGCGTGGGGGCCGTCCGGCGCGTCGATGTCGTTCAAGAACAATCTGCTTCCGGGGCAACTGACCGAGCATCGCGTGACGCGCGTGATTCGGCGGACGACACAGAAGGGCCCGGTCGCCGAGACGCTGACGTA
>CAYMXF010000006.1:0-15704 GCA_964393935.1 uncultured Planctomycetaceae bacterium | reverse complement strand
CATCGCTGGCAGCGGGAGTTTTCATGCGAAGGTTTCACAGGGACGCAGACGTTCGAGTTCGTCGATCTCGTGAAGCTCGGAGAGCAGATGACCGCGCGGGTGACGCTCTACGTCGAGGGGCATTTTGCCGGCGGGCTGGATCGCGAATACTCGTTCGGCAAGGGGCAGGCCCTTTTGTATTGGTCCCGGCCGGAACGCATGTTAGTCAAGATGGAGGGCCAAGCGGATTACGAGCGGAAACTCAGAGAACCTCCGGAACGGTACGAGTTGAAGCTCAATGCTGATTTGACGAAGGCGACGTCGCTTAGCGACGACGAACAGGAACTCGTCAAGGTGCAACTGACGGCGTTCGCCGGGGCGCTGGAAAAGCTTCGCACGAAGGATCGCAAGGCGGCGTTGGCGATCTGCCGCGATTTTCGCGCGCGATGGCCCGGTTCGCGGTGGCTGCCGGCGGTCGCGGAGTTGGAAGATCAGGCCGGCACGCAGAAAAAACCCGATGACCGGCTTAGCGCCGAGCAGTTGAAGAAGGTGCTGGTGACGACGCTCATCGCGTGGGAGGCGGCGCGGTCTACGGGCGAACACGATTTGCAGGAGAAGGCGGAGGACACGTTGGCGCAGCTTGCCGAGGAGTACCGGATCACGCTCTCGCGGTTGGCGCGCGACAAGGACGACGGCGTGCGGAGCCATGCCGTCTTTGCGGTCGCGTTGGGAAAGAGCCCCGAAGATTTGTCGCTCGTGCAGAAGGCGATCAAGGATAAGTCGCCGAAGGTCCGGGCGATGGCGCTGGCGGGCTTGGCCGCGCGGGGCAAGCCGGACGTCAACGTCGATCTCTTGATCGCGCGGCTCGATGACGACGAATCCGCCGTTCGCCGCCGGGCTTGTCAGGCCGTCGCGGCGTGCATCGAGCCGGAACACTTCTCGATCGCGAAGTTGGTGGAAAAGCTCGATCGCCTGATGATCGACGACGAGAGCGACCTCGTCCGCAAGGAAGCGATCCGCGCGCTGGCCGCTGTCGGCGCGCCGGCGGACATCGCCAAGCTGGAAAAGGCCCTGACGCACGAACTCAACCACGGCAATCGCGATGAGATCGATAAGGCGATCGCGGCGCTACGCAATAAAGAGTAGGGGGAGCTTTATTCGGCACGGCTGGCGAGAAGGACTCCCGCCCGCGCCGCTCGGACCAGACCGCTGCCGCTTTCTTTCATTCGCTCAAGTTCTTCCAGCGTATACGGAAACACTTCAACCGGCATATCGGTTTCCATGAACGCAGGGCTGAATTCCGGTATGCGATCAAACCATCGGGGAAGCGGATGCCCGTGAAGTGCGATCAGCACATCGGCATCGCTGCCCGGAACGGATTCCATCCGCGCCAGCGAGCCGAAAAGCCGGACTTCGACGATACGGGGGTCGATCGCCACCAGTCGCGTGGCCAGTGCGCGCAATTGTTCAAGCGCTCGGGCTCGATCGAGGTAGGTGACCCTCGACGAACCGGAGGACCGAGTCACATAGACGGAGGGCAGCCTGGGCATCGTGGTCGCCATAGGTGTCGGCAGGGGCCCCGGCATCCATCCCATTGGGGTAGCGCGTCGGGACATAGAACCGATCCAGCGCCAAAAGGGCCGCCGACACTTCTTCCGGTATTGTAATCTGATTCGGGAGCAATTTGGCGAGATTCGCCAAGGAGTGCCCCCACGCGTCGCCCCCGTGATATTGAATTAGAGCCTTAAGGGCTTTTTCCGCCGCCTGTTGGCCCATGAAGCACGCCCAGTCGTAGATTCCTATCCCGGCGTTCTTACCGGCCGCCTCGCGGTCATGAAGCGCTTGCGTCCACCAATCTTGGCTGCGGTTGGCCGGCATATCGCATGATTGAAACACGATCGATCCGCCGGGACAAGTGACGCGCTAAGCCGTCGCCCAATGACGATTGGCAGCTATACTGCGATGGTCATGGTGGGCAACTTATCTCTCTGTCATGCAAGACCGCCGTCTACGGCACGTACTTGGTTGCTGCCGTCGGTCATTACAGCGGCCTGCCTCCTCGTCGCCGTCGCCCACTGGCCGGCGCTGTCCGCCAAGGCCCTCTCTTTCGACGACGGCTTTTACGTCATTGAAAACCCGCTCGTGCTCCATCCGAGTTGGGACTCCGCGCGGCGGTTCGTCGGCGAGATGCTCGAACCGTCCACGGTGCCGGGCTATTACCAGCCGCTCTCGATGATCTCCCTGATGCTCGACGTGGCGATGGGCGGCAGCCCGGAGAACCTGCGCCCGTTTCATCGGACCAGTCTTATTCTCCACGTCCTCAACACCGCGCTCGTCATTCTGATCCTCCATCGGCTGTTCAAGCGGCCGGTCGTCGCGGCGGCGGTCGGGCTGCTTTTCGGCGCGCACCCGCTGACGGTCGAGCCGATCCCGTGGCTCGGCGAGCGGAAGACGTTGCTGGCGGCGTTCTTCGCGCTGGCGTGTATTCTGGCGTATCTGCGGTACGCCGAGCGGCCGCGATGGAAGAGTTACACGACGGCGCTGGTGTTGTTTATGCTTGCCCTACTCGCCAAGCCGACCTGCACGCCGCTGCCGGTCGTTCTTTTACTGATGGATGGGTGGCCGCTGAATCGGTTGAACCGGCGGGCGATTCTGGAGAAGGTTCCGTTTCTCATCATCGCGGCGGTCTTCGCCGTCATTACCTTTGTTTCGCAGGATCGGACGGCGTTCACGGCCCCGCCGGATGCGGGACCCCCGAATCGCGTGCCGTTCGTGCTATGTCATAACATCATTTATTACTTATATGAGATCGTTTGGCCGCGACGGCTCACGTCGCACTATCTGCTGCCGGAACCGCTCAACCTTTCCAACCGCTACATCCTCGCCGGCGTGATCGGAACATGCATCCTGATCCCGCTGCTTCTCGTGTCGCTGCGATGGACGCGGGCACTGATGACCGGATGGCTCATCTTCTTCGTGGCGATCTTTCCCACGATGGGCGTCGTCGGCTTCACCAACGTCATCGCCTCGGACAAGTACGCCTATCTGCCGTCGATCGGGCTGCTCATGATCGTCGCGTGGGCGCTGGGGCGATGCGTCGATGCGGTGAATCGCCGCGCTATTCCGTCCTACGGCAAGTTTACTCTGTGCGGCAGCGTCCTTGTGCTTGCGGGATTGGAGATGCTCGGCACGCGGCGGCAACTGGCGCTGTGGCAGAACTCCGAGACGCTCGTGCGGTACATGCTCGATCTCGAACCGCGCTCGGGCATTTTGTACAACCGGCTCGGCGGTGCGATGGAAGAGGCCGGCAAGAAGGACGAGGCCTTGGCGTATTATGAAAAGTCCGTGCGGCTCATGCCGGGCAATGCGTACGCGCGGAATAGTCTTGCCTTGATGTTGTCGTCGCAGGGCCGCGATCGGGAGGCGATGGAGCAGTACGAGGCGGCGCTCTTGGCCAAGCCGGTGCCGTACGAGGTGCATCACAATTATGCGCTGCTGCTCGTCAAGCAGGAGCGTGCGAAAGAGGCGATGGTCCATTTTCAGGAGGCGCTGCGGCTGCGGGCGGATTTCACCGAGGCGCACGTGAATCTCGGCAATCTTCTCGCCGACGGCGGGCAGTTCGCGGAGGCGGCGGAACATTATCGCGCTGCGCTGAAGAGCCGCCCGAAATCGGCGAATTTGCACAACAATCTTGGCTCGGCGCTGCGGGGAATGGGGCAGGTGGACGAAGCCATTGTCGAGTTCGAGCGGGCGTTGGCGATCGATCCGCGGTATGTGAGTTCGATGATCAATCTGGCGAACGCGCTGCGGCAGAAGGGCCGGCTCGACGAGGCGATCGAGCGCTATCGCGCGGCGATTGCTGTTGATCCGGCGCAAGGCGCTGCGCACTTCAATCTCGGCACGGCGCTGTTTGAAGAACGGCGATATTCCGAGGCCGAGGCGGCGCTGCGAGAAGCGATTCGGCTATTACCAAATAATGCGGAAGTGCATTTCTACCTGGGCCGGGTGATTGAAGAGCAGGGTCGAAAGGAAGACGCGGCGGCGGAGTACCGAGAGACGTTGAGATTGAATCCGAATCATGCGGGGGCGAAGGGAACGATGAAGTAGAAACGCCACAACCCCCTTGGGGTTGACGGGTTTGATTGGCCATTTTCCCAGGGTAGCCGCGGCGCGGCAACCCTGGGCTGGAGGTCACAACGCCTTCGGCGTATGAAATCCAGACGGGAACGCGCTCGCGCAGGTCGCATCGCCTTCGGCGTGTGGAATCCCTTGGGGGGGCGTGCACCCTGATTCATTGCTCTACCGGAACGTGCTCGATCCCTTCTTTGCTCCAACCGGGGCTACGGCCCTTAGCCCAGGGTTGCGCCGAAGGCGCTACCCTGGGTCGGCAAACGGCAAACAGCCTCAACCCCAACGGGGTTGAGGCTCAATCTTGGGCCTGTGGGCGAATGCGATGTGCGACGGTGAGAAATGCCACAACCCCGTTGGGGTTGCGTGGATTGACCGGATCGTTTTCCCAGGGTAGCCGCTTCGCGGCAACCCTGGGCTGGAGGGCAGAACGCCTTCGGCGTACAACATCGTGCCGGGGCGCGGCTCAATCCCATACGTGATGCTCGTCAAACGCGATATCGTGTTTGCGAAAAAACGCCCGGAGTTCATCCTGAAACGTCAATTTGCGGTGATGTTCTTCCTGGTTTGCAATGTACTCTTTGACCTGATCGAGATTGGATTGGCTCACCGAGAAGGCCGCGTAGCCTCCCTGCCATTGAAAATCGGAGTAGTCCGGCCCCTGTTCCTTTAGCCAAAGATTTGAAACTCGCTTAAGTTCCTTCACCCAATCGGTCAGCGCGAGGGTGCGTCCGAGGCGCGCGAGAACATGCACGTGGTCTTCCACGCCGCCGATCCGGATTGGAGGGCATTCGAGTTGTTTGCTGATGCCGCCAAGGTAGGAATGCAGCGCCTCGCGCACGTTCTTGTCGCGAAGGAGCGGACGACGCTCTTTCGTCGAAAAGATCAGATGGATGTACACGGCGGAGAGGGATTGGGGCATACGATTCCCCTCGACACAACCCCGTTGGGGTTGTTTGGTGATGGGGCCATTTTCCCAGGGTAGCCGCGTTGCGGCAACCCTGGGCTGGAAGTCGAAACGCCTTAGGCGTATGGAGATGCAAAGCTGGGGACCGAAACGCTTTCGGCGTAACGCAGTACCGCGGCGGGCTAAGCCCGCCCTACGAGTTCGTTCTACGTGATCTTCAATTCCACCGGCGCGGGCTGTGTCGAGACCTTGATGCTGATTTGGCCGGCGAGGCGGCGGACGAAGCCCATGACCGCTTCGCGTGTCGTATCGTCGGATTTCTCGAAGACTTCCGCCGGGGTGCCGGCGTCGCCGCTGGTGCGGATGGAGATGTTGATCGGGACTTCGCCGAGGAAGGGGACGCCGAGGCGTTCGGCCGCCGCTTTCGCGCCGCCGCGGCCGAAGAGGTCGTATTCCTTGCCGGTGTCGGGGGCGCGGAAGTAGCTCATGTTCTCGACGATGCCGAGAATGGGGACGTTGAGCTGCTGATACATCCGCAGGGCCTTGATCGCGTCGAGCAGGGCCACGGCCTGCGGCGTGCAGACGATGACCGCGCCGGTCAGGGGGATCGTCTGCGAGAGCGTGAGAGGCACGTCGCCGGTGCCGGGCGGCAGGTCGATGATGAGATAATCCAGTTCGCCCCAATCGACCTGGTCGAGGAATTGTTTGATGACGCCGTGGACCATGGGCCCGCGCCAGATGACCGCCTTTTCCGGCTCGACCATGAAGCCCATGGACATGATTTTGATGCCGGCGGTTTCGAGCGGCACGAGCTTCTCGCCGCGCACGCGGGGTTTTTCAAATTCCAGGCCGCTCATCTTGGGGATCGACGGGCCGTAGATATCCGCGTCGAGCAGGCCGACTTTCGCGCCTTCGCGGGCGAGGCCCACGGCGGCGAGTACGGCGATCGTCGATTTACCGACGCCGCCCTTGCCGGCGCCGACGGCGACGGTGTTCTTCACGCCGGGGAGGCGCGCGGAGAGGTTGGGCGTGGCGCGGACCTGCGCGGACCATTCGATCTCGACGGCCGATGCGCCGATCTTTTTCAACTCGCGCTCGACGTCATTTTTTATCTGGTCCTTGAGCGGACAGGCGGGCGTGGTCAGCTCGATGCCGATCTTGACGCGACCGTCGGCGACGGCGACGCCTTTGACCATGTTGAGCGTGACGAGGTCTTTGCCCAGCTCGGGGTCTTTAACGCCGCGCATCGCGGTGATGATTTGATCTCTTGTCACGCTCATAGGAGGCTCGATTCCGTAAGTGCTTGAATCTCCAGAGTATAGCAACCACCGGCGATTACGGCCCAAGCGCCAAACGAGAGCAAGCCCACTCCCGATCGCTAGGGTTTTCCCTGATCCGGCAAGGCTTGACTCGCACGGGCGGTTTCTGATAGACTATCAGCGAGAGTGTAAGGAAGCGCGTGCCTATCGCGCCGTCGCCCGGTACAGATAAAGTGTCGTCCAAGACGTGCCGCCGAGCACCTTCGTCGTGCGGTCTTGGAGTTGAGGAAGGGAAATTCCCATGAGAAAAGTCACGATGTTTGCAGTTGTCCTGGCCATGTTCGCGACCCAGGCCGCGTTGGCCGACACGCTTCACTATCAGGCGTTGCTGGATGGGCTTCAGGAGGCTCCGGTGCCGAATGCATCGCCGGCGTCGGGAATGGCCACCGGGCTGCTTGACCTTGCGACGAACACGCTGTGTATCCACCTGGAATTCTCAGGCCTGACCGCGCCCCAGACCGCCGCGCACGTGCATAACGCGCCGCCGGGCGTCGCCGGCCCCGTGTTCTTGCCGTTGACCTTCGGCAGCCCGTCGGACACCTGCGGAGTTATCAGCGACGCGCGCGAGGCGGATGTGGTGGCCGGCAACTCGTACGTGAACGTCCACTCCAATAATTTTCCCGGCGGCGAGATTCGCGGCCAACTCAACAAGGTTCCGGAGCCGACGACGCTGGCGTTGCTCAGCCTCGGCTTCGCGTTCATACGCCGCCGCCGACGATGAGTCGACTCGATCTCAAATAGGTGGGAGGAAGAATGCAAGGGGCGTCCATAAGCGACGCCCTTTTCTTTTGCGCTTTTTTACGGGCAAACGCACTGGCCCGCGATGAGACAATCCGCGAATAGGCTTACATCCAGGCCGTCCACGCGGCCGTCGCAATTCATGTCGCCGCGAAGCGGGCCGACAGCGGGTGCCTGCCGGGCGATGAACGCTTCGATTTCGCCGAGCGGATTGTTGCCCCAGCCGGACACGACCCGCCCATCGTCGGAGACGCCGTAAGCAGCTCGCAGCAGCCAACCTCGCAGATCGAGATGGTGCTCGGTTTCCAGGATGCTCTGCAACCGCCTCATTCCGTGGGTGGCATCCCAAATGAATGCTTCGTAGGACGAGATCGCAGTCTCGCTGGCGCCGACGACGATGTTGCCATCGGCGGAGAGACCGTAGGGTTCACTATCAAATCCGCCGCCGGGCAGATCTCCCAGCGCCACGATCCCCGTTGATTGCGTCCACCGAAAGGCTTCCAAATTGAAATCACCGCTACCCGCCGAAGAGGAGGCGCCTACCACCGTCGAACCGTCAGCCGAGACCCAATTTGCATATCCATAGAAAACGCCGCCGGGTAATTCGCCTAGAGGAACCAGGCCCGTTGGCTCCGTCCAGAGGAAGGCTTGGAAGCCCTCCGCAGAAGTCGCACCGCCGACGATGACCGAGCCGTCGGCCGACACGCCGAACGCAGCACTGTTGAAGATGCCGTCGGGCAGATCGCCGAGTCCGATCATCCCGGTCGCCTCTGTCCAGCGGAAAGCCTGCATCCCTTCCGTGGAGAAGCTATACCCTACTACGACCGAGCCATCGGCCGACACGGCATTGGCCTGGCTGAGCGAACCTCCGCCCGGTAGATAAACGAGTCCGACCATTCCAGAGGCTTGGCTCCACCGGAAGGCTTGCTTGCCCGCGGCGGTCGTCGCGTAGCCTACGATCACCGATCCGTCAGCGGAGACGCCCTGCGCGCTGCTGTCGAAGGCCCCGCCCGGCAGATCACCGAGTCCGACCATGCCCATGGCCTGCGTCCATCGAAAGGCTTCATCGCCGGAAGGCGAGTCGCTATAACCGACGACGGTTTGTCCGTCAGCGGACAGGTTCCAACCGATGCTCTTGAACTCCACTTGAGACAGGGCGCCGAGTCCCTGGAAACTCGGCTGCGCTCGAATCGACGAGGCCGGCAGCACGACGATCGGAAATACGAACGCGAGTACACGAAGCCGCTTCCTCATGATTCCCTCTCCTTTGAGCCGGATGGGCCGGGGCCGATCCGTCCTATTCGGAGTCGATACCCAATTCTCCGGCCGGTGCGCGGAGGCGCTGGTCGCTCCCGCCTCGCTCAGCATGGCTCATTCGCGTGGCGAGGACTTAATCGTTGGTGAGATTCATTACGGACTCGCTGACGGCCAGAAACCTATGCGCGAAGTATAGCGAAAGAAGCCGGCGATGTCAGGACAACTGATCCCGCACAGGCTCAATAGCCTGTGCCACAACCTAGTCCGAATCCTCCGGCGTATGCGGCACGCTGGCGCGGCGGGCGAGCGCCTTGAGACGTTGATAGTGTTCGGCGCCCTCTTCGGCGAGTTCTTGAAACAGTTCGCGGAGATGGGGCTGCGGGATGATCTTGGCGTGATGGGCGTAGAAGGCCGCGGTCTTGCGCTCGGTCTGGAGGATCATTCGCATCGCCTCGTGAAACGCCGCCTCGTCGCGCACGTCCAAGAGGCGCGTGCCGGTGACGACGAGTTCCTTGTCCTCGGCCGTCAAGACGAAGTCGGCCTGCGGGAACATTTCGGCGAGCAGTTTTTGGAGCCGCTGCTTGTGCTCCTGTTCCTCGTCGGCCATCTCGGCGAACTCGCGACGGTCCTCGGGGTTGGGCGCTTTTTCGGAGAGTACGAGATAGCGATAGGCGGCGACCGTCTCGCCGTAGGCGCCGATGGCCAGGAGCTTGTCGGGCCCGCGGCCCTGGGCGGCGTCAGGAGTCGGGACATCGGACATGGCGCTATTCTGGCCCATGCCGCATACAAGATCAAACTGCTTTTAGCGAATTTTGGGGATACAGACGTGACCGACAAGATGATCAGTGTGCGCCGTCGATTCGGTAGGTTTCCATCGTCCCAATAACGGCGGTGATCGGGCGGAGCGATTGTGTGATCGGGTCCGCCTGCACGCAGAAGTTTTCGAGAGCGGTGGCGCCTAGCAGATAGAGCGATCCCGGTGGGCCAAAGACAACCAGACACGTCATTGTTTCGTTCAGCGGCTCGACCGTAAAAAGCGCCTCGCCCATGAGCCTGCGATCACGGCGGCCGTCGGCCAACACGAAATCACGAGCCGTCCTCGGTGCAAGGTTAATCGACTTCAAACAATCTTCAGGAACAAAGCTATATAATGCTCCCGTGTCGACCCAGAACAGCTCTTCAAAGAATTGCGCCGAGTCCGTCGGGTTGGCGACTTTCACTTTGACCTGGAACATACCCATCATCCCATCCATTTTAGCGGATTCCCTCCGATTCGCCTAATCGCCACTTTTGCCTTAAAATACACATAGATAGTAACGAACGACCCTCAACCACACTCACAGGTACCACCGCATGGAGTTTCGCAACCTCGCCATTATCGCCCACGTCGATCACGGGAAGACGTCGCTCGTCGATTGTTTGCTTCGTCAATCCGGCACGTTCCGCGAAGGGACGATGACCGGCGATTTGATCATGGACTCCAACCCGCAGGAGCGCGAGCGCGGCATCACGATCTTCGCGAAGAACTGCGCGATTCATTACAAGGATTACAAGATCAACTTGATCGACACGCCGGGCCACGCGGATTTCGGCGGCGAGGTCGAGCGCGTGCTTAAAATGGCCGACGGGTGCCTGCTCGTGGTCGATGCCTTCGAGGGGCCGATGCCCCAGACGCGGTTCGTGCTCAAGAAGGCGTTTGAATATCACCTCAAGCCGATCCTGGTCATCAACAAAATTGACCGACCCGATGCCCGGCCCAAGGAAGTGCTCGACGAGACGCACGACCTGTTCATCGATCTCGGGGCGGACGAGCACTGTCTGGAATGGCCGGTGATCTATTCGAGCGCGAAGCTCGCGTTCGCGAGGCGGCATCTCACGGACAAGAACGAGGACATTCTGCCGCTCTTCGAGGAGATCATCCGCAGCGTCCCGCCGCCGACGGGCTCCGAGAGCGCGCCGGTACAGATGCTCGTCGCGTCGCTGGACTATTCCGACTACGTCGGGCGAATCGCCGTCGGCCGCGTCTTCAACGGCGTGCTGCGCAGCGGCCAGGAACTGATGCTTATCTCGCGCACCGGTCACCGCAGTAAAATCAAGATCGACACGCTCTTCACCTACGAGGGTCTGGGACGCAAGAAGACGGACGCCGCCGTGTCAGGCGACATCGTCGCGGTCACGGGGATTCCCGATGTCGGGATCGGCGATACGATCACCGATCCGGACGATCCGAAGCCGCTACCGATCATTCCCGTGGACGAGCCGACGTTGACGATGGTCTTTTCCGTCAATACATCGCCGTTCGCGGGGCGCGAAGGCGAGTATCTGACGACGCGGCACATCCGCGACCGGTTGATGAAGGAATTGCAATCCAACGTGGCGTTGCGCGTGGAGGACATGCAGCAGAAGGATTCCTTCCGCGTATCCGGCCGAGGGCTTTTGCACCTGGGCGTCCTGATCGAGACGATGCGGCGCGAGGGGTACGAGCTGATGGTCGGCAAGCCCAAGGTGATCTACCGCGAGATCGGCGGGAAGAAGTGCGAGCCGGTCGAGTATCTCGTCGTCGATGTCCCCGCCTCGGCAGCGGGCTCGGTCATCGAGCTGGTCGGCGGCCGGCGCGGCGAGATGATCAAGATGGATACCAAGGAGAATATGTGCCACCTGGAGTTCACGATCCCCGCTCGCGGCTTGATCGGCATTCGGACACGGATGCTCAACGCGACGCGCGGCGAGGCAGTGATGCACCACTCGTTCTATGAATACGAGCACCTGCGCGGTTCGATACCGACTCGGCACGCCGGCGTCATGGTGGCCATGGAGACGGGGCGCGTAACGGCGTTTGCCCTGGAAAACCTGTCGGACCGGGGGATGATGTTCGTGAAGCCCGGCGACGAGGTCTATAAAGGCCAGGTGGTCGGCGAGCATTGCAAGGACGACGACATCGACGTCAACGTCGCCAAGCTGAAGAAGCTGTCGAACATCCGCGTGGCGTCGGCGGATAAGACGGTCGTGCTCAAGCCCGCGCGGGACCTGTCGCTGGAGGCGATGCTCGAATACATCGAGGATGACGAGTGGGTGGAGTCGACGCCGAAGTCGTGCCGGATGCGGAAGCGGTTGCTCGACCCGGTCGAGCGCAAGCGCGCGAATCGGGATGCAATGGGGGACGTATGAATGACTTGCCGCCTTTGCCTCAAGCACCTCCTGTAAACGACCCTTTTGTGGACTCGTTGCTTGCAATCGAGGAAGGCTCCCGCTTCGAGACAAAGCGGATCGGGGGTGAGAAGCTAACCCGGGCGTTGGAATCCGTTAGCGCGTTCGCAAACACTGACGGTGGAACACTGATCCTCGGGTTTGAGGATGCGGGAAAAAGCATCGGACGCAAGCGCGTCATCGGGATTCAAGAAAAACCTCCGAACGTGGACGAACTGAAGCGACTCATTTTATCGCGTATCGCGCCGCCGCTTCAACCTCAACCCGAATTCATAGAAATCGGATGTACCTTGCACGATGACACAATGGGTAGCATCGTCGTGGTAATAATCGCAAAGAGCGCCCATGTTCATTCGATCATTGAAGGAGGTACGTGGATTCGAATAGGTCGAGGAAATCGGCAAATGACTGCCGAGGAAATCACCCGGCTTTCGATGGAGAGAAGCGCGATATCGGCCGAGGCTCAACTCGTCGATGTCCCAACGGATTTGCTCAACACTGATTACTGGCGTCTATACGCGGCCAACCGCCGTTTGACCCGGCCCATCGCCGAGGCGTTGCGGCATCTCGGATTGGCGAAGGAAGGTGCGACCGGCCATCTACAACCCGTTCAAGCCGCGGTTCTCCTGTTTGCAGAGAATCCAGGTGGGCTGCTTGCTTCGAAGGCATCGATTAGAGTCTTTCACTACAAGGGCGAACGAATAGAACCCATGCCCACT
This sequence comes from uncultured Planctomycetaceae bacterium, assembly GCA_964393935.1. Classification (GTDB taxonomy): domain Bacteria; phylum Planctomycetota; class Phycisphaerae; order UBA1845; family UTPLA1; genus DATEMU01. Next base: position 3,450 of record CAYMXF010000006.1, on the reverse strand, counting down.
CCGAATCTTCTTAAGCCTCCTGTCAGTTTCTCCGGTCCTATCGTAACTCAAATACAACAGGCGTTTGATTACATCGCGCGTGAACTTGCGACATCGGTTCAAATGGGGCCCTTGGGATTTGAAATTGTACAAAAGTATCCAGCGCGCGTGATCCGTGAAGCCATCACCAACGCGGTTATCCATCGTGATTACAGCATTGCTGCGGATACTCAAATCAGGATTTTTTCTGACAGGATCGAAATCGACAGCCCCGGTAATCTCCCTGGGAAAGTGACTGTGCAAAACATCCAAGAGATCGGGTCCGTTACACGGAATCCACTCCTGGTTTCCAATCTTCGCGAATTTCCTGAACCCCCCAACCTCGATGCCGGCGAAGGAGTGCGGATGATGTTCAGCACCATGGAGTCGGCAAACCTCTATCCGCCCACCTATCGAACTCGTGCTACAACAAACAGGGACAGAGTATTGGTTGTTCTTTTCAACCAGGAGCGCCCGAGTCTGTGGCATCAAGTTTCTCTGCTTATTAAGACAAAAGGGTCGATTTCCAATTCGGATGTTCGTCAAATAATGAAGACGGATGACACGCTGACCGCATCCAAGTTGCTCAGATGGCTGGTCGAGCGCGGCTTGCTAATCGTTGCGAACCCAAATGCCGCAAAACAACACAGGCGGTATACATTTCCAGAACAAGATCCTACCGAGCCCCTCTTTTCCAACGGCACCGGAAAACAACTCTTAGAAAAACCGTAAGATATTAGGAGGCCGTTAGTTACGGAGATCGTAGTTATCCATAAGCCCCAGAATCTCCTGAGGATCAATGTCGTCAAACCATGTCGCTAAAGAACGATAGTCTTTCCGCCGTCCGGCGATCCGAGCAGGCGCTTGCCGAGCAGGTTGCCCAGTGGGAGGCGCTGGAATTCGGCGTCGCATACACCTCGGCGAACTTTCCGACGCTCGGCGCGGCCAATCAACTCCGCGACGCATGGCTGGCGGAGATCGATGGCGAGTCTGCGTTTGACCGAACAGAAACTTACTTTCGCGAGCGAAATCTGACTTGTCTGGCGTGGACGCCGGCGGCGGGGCAGGCGGTCGAACCGTTGGAGGCGCTGCTCGCGCCAAAGGGCTGGCGGCGCGTGGATAGCCTGGCGATGGGGTTGACGGATTGGGCAGTGGCGGACGCGGCGGCGGACCCATCGATTCGAGTGTTGCCGGCCCGGGCGATGCCCAAGGCGTATCGTCAGAGTTATACGGATGCCGAGGCGACCGACGATGAAACCTCGGCGGCCGTCGAGCGGCTGAACGACTCCAATTACGACGCCTTCGTCGCGATAGTCGATGGCAAGCCCGCCGGTCGCGTCGGGTATCTTGAAGTCGGCGACATCGCCCGATTGGCGGAGCTTTTCGTCGCCCCGCCGTTCCGCGACAAGGACGTGGGGAAGGCCCTGATGCGGCACTTTTTGCAACTTGCCCGACGGTTACTACCCCGCGCGATCGTCGCCAGCATTCCCGTGGATGACGAAGCGGGCGTCGCCTTCCTTCAGCGCGCTGGGTTCTCAGCCGTCGGCATGATTACCCAATTTGTTAGGCCGTCGGAATAACCAAGGTCGTTTCAGTCCGCGCGCAAGAAAGCCCCAGGCCGTTGCCTGGGGCTTTGTACGCATATCATGGATCACCGGGAACCGCGTATTACTTCTGCGCGGTCTTTTTCGACGGCTCGTCGGGGCCGCTGGGGGTCCACTGCCGGCCGATGTCCTTGATCGACTTCGCCGGCGGGATTTGCGGGACTTCGAAACCGAAAGATTTTCGTCGCTCACGGATCGCGTCGGTCGAGATGCCGAACTGCGCGTCGCGCTTGCTGATGAGCTTCGGATCGATCTGCTGGTCGCCGTTGGCCGACCACATGAGCAGCGGTTCGCCCATCGGCACCGGCGTCGTCGGGTCGGGCCAGGTGTGCCAGGTCTTGCCCCAGGTCTTGATCAGGCCGGGAAAGATATCGTCGCCCTGGTTGGGCATGTCCGCGGCGATGAGCTGGCCGGAGAGAATCTCGTAGGCGTGCGGATGCCAGTATTTCTTCTCCTCGTCCGGAAGCTTACGATAGGTCTCGTCGCCGATGATGTACTCGGTGCCGAGCAGCTTCGGATTCGGTCCGCGCGAATCGTAGATCACGCACTGATGCAGATCGCCCCCTTGCGGAGCGCAGAAGTGATGGGCTTCGATCTGGAACGAGGGGTTTTGCTTGGCGACGTGGAACGCACAGAGATAGAGGTGCATCTTGTCCACGGGCGCCCAGTTCTCCGCATTGCGCGCGGCGGCGTGGCCCGCGTGCGGGTCGGGCGTCTTATCATCCGCGGAACTTCCCGCCGGCCGGCCGGCCAACATCGCGCCCGCAAAGCCGGCGATAAGGCCCGCCAGCGTGCACACCGCCTTGTTCGTCGTTGCTCGCTTCATGACATTTATCCTTTCTTCGTTAGGGTTCGTCGTTCGGGATTCGGCGCCGCCCGTCGCCGAATACACGGGCCCTATGATACTCCAAAGAGAAGATTGACGTGAAGCGTCATCTGACGCGCCACCGCAAGCGTCCCATCCGCCATGTGAAATCTTTCCACGGGCGTTGACCGGCATCCGTGATGAATCATGTCTTTGAATCGATCATGGGCAGGGACACATGAATCGTCGTCCCCGTCCCGAGTGTGCTTTCGATGCGAATATTGCCTCCCAATGCCGTGGCGATGGAGAGCGCGAGATGGGCAGCCCCAGGCCACCGTTTCCGCCCCACGCGGAATCGCCCCCGGGGGCTCCAGGATTGACTCCCAGAGGTCACTGAATGAATGCGGGAGGGGCGAAATCGACTCCGCTCGGAGCCTGGACTGGTGGAGGATGGGAGGCCGATGGGCCAGCCGGGCTCCCGCGCTCCGGGACCCCGGCGATCGAAATAATACCTGAAAATGCAGTGGGGAAGCGTGGTACAATGGGCGAACACAGCCCGAAGACGGGGCCAGGTGCGAAAAATCCGCCTGCTTTTGGTTTTCGCGTGAAAGCTGCACGCGCCGCGTCGCATAGGTACTTGGGGCATGATAAAAGAGGTGACGTATGTTGATGTCGGGGAAGGCCAATCGGATGCAACTTGTCCGTGGCGGGCTATTTCGTTCCTCGTCCGGCGCGATTTCGCGGCTTGGCAGCGCGATGTTGCTCGTTGCGGCCGTGGCGGGGCTGAACGCTCCGGCCTCGGCACAGTACTTGACCCTCCACGGGATCGCCTGGACCACCAACGCGCCCGTGATCCAGCAGACCTTCACGGAAGTGCCTGTCGTCTCGCTCTCCGGCATTATCGCACACGATGAGATCGGGAACGACGGGAAGGCGAACGGGGCGCTCGATACCCCGGCGGGCCAGTTCACGCTTTCATCGCACGCCTGCTCCGGGGGAGGGCCGGGCTTCTATGGCCAGGCC
>CAYMXF010000005.1:12029-34197 GCA_964393935.1 uncultured Planctomycetaceae bacterium | reverse complement strand
GTGTTAACCATGTCTCAACGCCTTACCGCTACGAGCCGCGGCCGACCGCCAAAAGCAATCGATCGCCGCACCCGCCAATAAGAACAAGAACGGCATGGCCGGCAGTCGATAGCGCACGGATCCGACGAAGACCATATGGACGCCGCTGAAGTAGATCGCGGGCATTAACAATAACCAGACGACCAGCGAACGCTTCCTGAGAACGTAGACCCCGATCATGGCGAGAACATAAACCGGCGCGACGGTAAGCCATCCTATCAACTTGTAAATCGGCGACGAATAACCGGGGGCGTTGATCGTCACGGACCACGTTCGCATCAGCTTCGCCCATGCCAGTCGAACCGCCGGCCCGGGGTAGTCCCGAATCCAATCGATGGCCGCCTCCTGATAGATTCGGTCTCGTACGTATTCATCGGCCTGCGTCGACACCGGCGGATACTGAATGCGTTCCAAGCCCGGCCCGCCGTCGGCCCAGGGACCCAACGCCTCCAGCAAGCTCGCCCCCGCGCCGGTGCGTACGGGGATAAAATGCCCCAACAATCGATGGTTTCTCGCAACGGTCGGGGCAAGGCAGAAAACGACGCCCAGGATGAACATCATAACGGCACGAGGTCGCGCCGAGTTGTTTCTGACAACAAACCAACCTACAAACGGCAAAAATACGACCGGCAACAGAAGATTCGTGCTTCGAGTCAGCGTGCCCAGGCCCAATGCGAGACCGGAGAGGATTGCAAAACATCCGGTCCAATTCTTGCCCAGCCGAATCAAGAAATAGACCCCGGCGAGTAACAAAGTGATGTAGAGCGATTCGGTCAGCACTAAGCCGTTGAAAAAAAGCAGGATGGGATCGATCGCTAGGATCGCCGAGCTAATGATCGCGGCGCGCGACCCGATCAGCCGGCGACCGAGCAGCGCAAGAAGAACAATTGAAGTCAGAGCGCAAAGCGTGTTGACGATCCGCCCGAATCGCAGGATGGCGGCCGAGTCGTTGAGTCCCAGTCGGATTCCCAAGGCGAGGATCGCGGGATAGAGCGGGTCGGTTCCCGAGCGAACATTCGGTGAATCGATGGGCCCCTCACCGGCGGCAATGTTGCGCGCGACCTGGACGTAGCGATGCGAATCGGGGTAATCGAACCCATCGGGTTTGCACTCGGCGAACACCAGCATGGCGATCCGAAGCACGAATGCCACGATGAGGATGCCGCCGAGTATCCGGCCGAATCGCTCGACCGCGACTTCGTCGGGTGCATCGACCGGCCATCCGCTTCGCTGAAGATTGTTCACGGATGCAGAGACTCGGCCTGCGAAGAACTACGGGACCGAGAACGCTTGACGGGTTTATTGGTACGAACGGTCCAAAACTCTCCCCGTCGCTCGACGCGAACGCCGCCCGGCAATTCAACAACGCGCAATTGTCTGTCGCGGCAGGCAAGTTCGGCCGCCGCTTCGATCCGTTCTTGCCCGATCGCTCCCAACCCGACACCGACTTCTTCTAATGCGAGTCGTACGACTTCTGTTCGGATCGCCACCGGGAGCGTCGCGAGCGCGGTAGCCTTCAGGCGAATTTTTCCCGTTTTTTGTTCGACGCGAATTTCTTGAAGAGCCTGGGCCGCTACGATTTTGATCGCCTGCGCGGCATCTTCGGCTTGACCGGCCAGCCGCACCAGAGCGTCGACGACCTTGGGATTGAGCGTCGATTCCAGCAGCGGGAGGACTTCGTGGCGAATGCGGTTTCGAGTCGCCGCCGAGGAATCGGCGTTCGTGGGATCCTCCCGAAACGGCAAGCCCCGATGCAACAAGTATTCTCGTAACGTGCTGCGGCGAAATTGCAAAAACGGACGAACGACTGAAATATCGCTGCCCTGGGCGATCGGACGGATTGGCCGCATCCCGGCCAGGCCGTGCAATCCCGTGCCGCGAATCGCACGATGCAGCACCGTCTCTGCTTGATCGTCGGCATGATGCGCCACCGCGACGACGCTCGCTCCAAGGTCTTCGGCGGTTCGTTGCAAAAACTCGTAGCGAAACCTGCGCGCCGTTTCCTCCAGCGAACCGCCCTCCGCTTTGATCATTGCGGGGACATCGACGAATTCGACGCGACATTCCAGCCCCAATTCGCCCGCCGTCTTTTGAACGAACGCTGCACACTCGAATGAATCCTTGCGAATCCGATGATCCAGGTGCGCGACGGACAGCAGCCAGCGCCGATCGTGAAGGCCATTCACGGCGCACAGCCCGTGGAGCATTGCGGTCGAATCCGCCCCGCCCGAGACGGCGCAGACGACCTTCGCGCCCGATGGAATAAGCCTCCGGGTCTCCTCGAACAGCCGACGATGGTATGATCGAACATCCATGCGAATAGCGAACCGTTACGAAACCCCCGGCTGTCCGACGGTGAGCGGGACCGGCGCGTCGGCTTCTTCCTGCCGTGTTTTTCGGCGAAGCTGCCCGCAGGCCGCGTCGATGTCGAGCCCGCGCGACGTGCGGATGTGCGCATTCACGCCGTGATCGCGCAGCTCGCGTACGAAACCATGCGACGCCTCGCTCGACGGCCGCTCGTAGGGCAGACCTTCGACGGGATTGTATCGCAGTAGATTGACATTGCATCGAACCTGCTTTGCAAATCGTGCAAGTTGATTCGCATGTACCGGTCGGTCGTTCACTCCCGAGAGCAGGATGTACTCCAGCGTGATCTCCCGGCCGGTCTTCTCGAAATAATAACGGCAGGCCGAGAGGATTTCGGTGATCGAGATCTTTTCCGCCCAGGGGATCAACTCCGCACGAAGCACGTCCGTCGGCGCGTGCAGCGACAGGGCCAGATTCAATTGCAACCCTTCGTCCGCAAGGCGGCGAATCTGCTTCGGCAAGCCCACGGTGCTGATCGTGATCTTGCGCGCGCCGATGTTCATGCTCCACGGGGCGTTGATCGTCCGCACCGCCCGCATGACGGCGTCGTAGTTCGCCAGCGGCTCGCCGAGCCCCATGAAAACGACGTTGGAGAGCCGCGCTCCCGATACCGTCGCCTCCGCGCTGACCCACAGGACTTGCTCGACGATCTGGCCCGCGCTGAGATTCCGATCCAACCCGCCCAGCCCGCTCGCACAGAATCGACAACCGACGGGGCAGCCGACCTGCGAACTGATGCAAGCCGTCCGCCGCGCCTCCGAGGGGATCATGACGCACTCGCTGGTCGCCGCGTCGGGCCAGCGCAGGAGCAACTTGACCGTCCCGTCGCTGGAAACGACCCGGCGGATCATCTCGGATTGATAGATCACGAATTCGGCGGCGAGTTGGTCGCGCATCGTCTTCGACAGGTTCGTCATCTGCTCGAAGCTCGTCGCCCCGCGTTCATAGACCCATTGCAGGACCTGCTGGGCGCGGAATGACGGCGCGCCCTTTTCCGCGAAGCTCGCCAACAGCGCTTCGCGGTCGATGTCCAATAGGTGCGTCAACACCGGGTCAGTCGTTTCGTTCAAATTCTTTTCCATAGGTGTCGTCGCACGGCCGCGGATTCAGTGGATATACGAGGGGGCGATCATCAATCAGAGCCGCGACTGTGAAGGAGCGCCGCGGTGCTTACGAAGGTGATCCAAATCTCAAGCTTCAGAGTGGACGCATCTTGCCGGATTCTGACTCCGCTCGTTTCCGATACGTGACTCGGCGCTCCCTGACGGTCGCGGCTCTGATCGTCGCCCCGTTATCTTAGTGATCGATCCGCGTGCCGATCTTCTGACCCATCACTGCCTTGCGCATGTTCCCCGGCTTCATCAAATTGAAGACCGCGATCGGCACGCCATGCTGCTGGCAGAGATCGACCGCCGACATGTCCATCACGCGCAAGCGCTTGTCGATCACCTGATTATAGCTCAGCGTCGCCAGGAACTTCGCCCCCTTATCGCGCTTGGGGTCGGCCGTATAGACGCCGTCAACTTTCGTGGCCTTGAAGAGCACGTCTGCATTGATTTCCACGGCCGCCAGGGCCGCGGCGGTATCCGTTGTGACGAAGGGCCGGCCGGTGCCCGCCGCCAGAATCACGACCCGCCCTTTTTCCAAATGATGGATGCAGCGGCGGCGGATGAAGCTCTCGCACGCGCTTTGAATGGCGATGGAAGATTGAACGCGGGTCTGCTGGCCCAGCACCTCGAGCATGTCCTGAAGGGCCAGGGCGTTGATCACCGTGGCCAACATGCCCATGTAGTGGGCGGTCGCCTCCTGAATCCGAAGCTGCGGGGCGATCGTCGCCCCGCGCAGGAAGTTGCCGCCCCCCACCACGACGGCCACCTCGACGCCGAGCTTGGTGACAGAGATGACCTCTTTGGCGATCTGCTGCACCGACGCTCCGTCGATCCCGAATCCACCGGGCTTGCAGAAGCCTTCGCCGGAGATCTTCAAAACGACCCGACTGATGCGGCGCTTCGTGCGGGCTAGGGCCTTGGTTTTCTTGGACCGCGCCATGCCGAAGTTGTATCAGAACTTCGCCGCCCACGCCATGACGTGTGGCGCCGGCTTCCCCTGTGGCACCGGCTTCCAGCCGGTGAAGGAGTGTAGGGCAGTGTCGAGCGAAGCCAGACCTGCCACCAGAGCGACTCGTCCAGCTTCCACAGCGATAGGGCAGGTCGATCCCGGCGCGCCGCGAGAGACCTGCCGTCCCGTCCAAAGCCGCTTCGCCTCGACAACCTTCCCAAAACCAGCCACAATCCCGCCATGCCGCCGGGCCAGCTCACCCCCGTTGAATTCGTCGCCAAGTGGTCCCCCGTGGAGTTGTCCGAGCGCGCCGCCAGCCAGGAACACTTCATCGACCTCTGCCGGATGCTCGGTCAGCCGACGCCCGCCGAACGCGACGCGACCGGGGCCGAATACACCTTTGAAAAGGGCGTCGCCGTCTCCGGGGCCGCGTCCGCCGGATCGCAAGGCGAATACGGCTTCGCCGACGTCTGGTGGCGCGGCAAGTTCGCATGGGAATACAAGCGCCGCGGAAAATACCGCGACCTTGCCGAAGCCTACCGGCAGCTCTGCCAGTACCGCGAAGCCCTCGAAAACCCGCCGCTCCTGATTGTCAGCGACATCGAGCGGACGGAGAACACACACCAATTTCACTGGCCAAAGATGCGGCTCGACAAACAATGCAACAGTCACGAGAATCAAACGCACGTAAGGCTATGAGAGCGGCGTTGGATGTAAAAGTTAACAATGAAGTTAAGCCCCCAATTGTTGTTGTTTCCCGAAGCGATCCTGCCGGAGATGATCGAGAATGCATCAACTACGACATTCATAGACAACCTACGACTTCCCGTGCATCGCTGGATTCGTTTCAGCGCTGGTTTTTCGGGCGCTTGGGCGCAACAAGTAATTGAGAACATGACAAACAAGGGCGAAGCGCGCGTCTTTGATCCGTTCGCTGGATCAGGAACAACTCTCATCGCTGCCGAGGATGCGGGTGTCCGCGCCTACGGTGTAGAGGCTCACCCGTTCGTTTATCGGCTCGCGCGCGCGAAGCTAGCGCGACGTTCCGATCCCGACGCATATTTGGAACACTTGAAGACTATCAAGGCCCTCGCTGCGCAGACAGTTGGAGAAATCGAGCAGTACCCAAAGTTGATCCGCGCATGTTACACGGACGATGTACTCGCGGAACTCGACCGTCTTCGCCACGCAGTCGAATCCATTGACAACGGCTCTGAGTCCGCCCAACTCGCGTGGCTGACTCTCATCGGAATCCTCCGGCGGTGCTCGCACGTAGGCACGGCACAATGGCAATACGTTTTGCCCAAGAAGTCGAAGAAATCGCCCGCCCATCCTCTTCACGCGTTCGACGAATTGAGCCGGACAATTTTCGCCGACATGGCGGCATCGGCTGACCCCGCATCGCCTGCCGCCGAGTTGATCCAGGCGGATGCCCGCGAATGCAAAGCGGTGCCTAACGGATTCGCCACGCTGGTTGTCACCTCCCCGCCGTACCCCAACAACTACGACTACGCGGACGCAACGCGCCTGGAGATGTGCTTTCTCCGCGAAATCACAGGCTGGGGCGACCTGCAATCGACGGTGCGTCGCCACCTGGTCCGCTCGTGCACGCAGCATGTTCCGGAGCGCGCTGTCAACCTCCACGCGGTCTTGTCTGATCCTATTCTCGAACCGATCCGCTCTGAGATAACGTCGGTTTGCGAACAACTGGCCAACGTCCGGCTCTCCAAGGGCGGCAAGAAGACCTACCACTTGATGATCGCGTGCTACTTCCATGACCTCGCTCGCGTCTGGACGGCGTTGCGGCGTGTGTGTGACTCACCGAGCGATGTGTGCTTCGTCATTGGCGACTCGGCCCCCTACGGCGTGTATGTCCCCGTTATCGACTGGCTCGGGAGACTCGCTGTCGCTGCGGGCTTCAAGTCATTCCGCTTCGAGCGCACGCGCGATCGCAACGTGAAGTGGAAGAACCGCAAGCACCGCGTCCCCCTTTGCGAGGGCCGGCTGTGGGTCGAGGGCTGAAAGGCGCGCATGGCTCAATCACCTTCGCACCGCTTTGGGCAGATCATCGGTGATACGCTGGAGCACGCGATCCAACCAATTCTTAAGGCCGTCGCCAAGGACCTCGGTCTCTACCTTGACGCCAAGGGCGAGCGCAAGGCGCGCGGTACCAAGCGCAAAGTCGCGTGGGTGGATGGCAAGGGGAACACGCACGATCTGGACTACGTATTCGAGTTTGGCGGCAGCGACGAGCAGATCGGCTCGCCACGCGCGTTCATCGAAATCGCGTGGCGGCGGTACACGAAGCACTCGCGCAACAAGGCCCAGGAGATTCAGGGCGCGATCCTTCCGCTGGCGGAGCGGTACAGTGATTCTCACCCGTTCCTTGGCGTGGTCCTCGGCGGTGTGTTCACCGAAGGCTCGCTCAACCAACTGCGCTCGCACGGGTTCACCGTGCTCTACTTTTCCTACGAGAGCGTCAAAGCGGCCTTCGCGTCGGCGGGCGTCGATGCCGCCTTTGACGAAGATACGCCAGACTCAAATCTATTGCGCAGGGTAAAGCAATATCAGAAGCTTCCGGCGAAGAAGAAGGACGGCATCGCCGCTTTCCTCCGCGATCGGCACAAGGTGGACTTGGAGGGCTTCACTTCGTCTCTGCGGGTGACGCTGACCCGGAAGATCGATTCGGTCTACGTGCTCCCGTTGCACGGCTCTCCTCGAACGCTGGGCGACGTAGCCGAGGCGATCGCGTTCATCGAGTCCTTCGACGAGTCCAAGCCGGACACGCCGTTCACCCGGTACGAGGTCGGCGTGCGCTACAGCAATAGCGACGAAATTCGCGGGCAATTCAAAGACAAGCTGAGTGCGATCGAGTTCCTTCGGAAGCTGAGGTAACGAATTCGCTTGTCCGTCATGAGGCCGGAATCGAGGACGCCCGCCTCAAAAAGCGAACGCTCACGAATCTCTACAACGAGCGCCCGACGTGGCTCCGCCTCGCGCACGAACGGCTGGACCGAGCCGTGCTCGCCGCCTACGCCGCGACCGATCCGCCCGGCGAATGGTCCGAAGCCTGGGCCGAAGTCTGGACCGAAACCGGAGCCGGTCAACCCCTCCCCGCCGCCCACGCCCTCGCCGCCCGCCGCGCCGAAACCGACCAGCGCGTCCTGGCGAACCTCCTCCGTCTGAATCTCGCCCGCGCGGGTAGCTGAGCCCGTAATCGACAGCGGGCCTCATGAATGGTAGGATGTTCAAGAGTATGATGGGTGAAGCGGGCCGGGAGTTTGCAAACCCTTTGACATAAGAAACATAGGGTTTTTGTGTTGCAATGGGTCTAGACCTACGATATCCTTTGGGTAGTAAACCCGCCGGGCCTCTGCCGCAAGGCATGCTCACTTCGGCGGGTCTTTCTTTTTTTACGTCCGCGATGGGGGAAAGGCGATGACCTACGCCAAGCCCCCTCTGACATTTGACCAACAGGCCGATTTGCTCATCGGTCGCGGCATGGCCGGCGATCGCGCGCTCATCATCTCCCGGCTTCAGTCGGTCAGCTATTACCGGCTAAGCGGTTACTGGTTTCCCTTCCGCAATCCTGATCCGGCTGATGCTGCTTGCCGTCTTGATACCTTCCGAGCCGGCGCCACCTTCGACGCCGTTTGGGATCGCTACGTCTTCGATCGCCGGCTACGCCTCTTGGTGATGGATGCCGTCGAGCGTGTCGAAGTAGCTGTGCGATCTCAGTTGGCCTACCACCACGCACACCATCACGGTAGCCCGTTCGCTTACGCCGATGATCCAAAAGCCTTGCCCGGATTACGCCCCGACCAACGACAACGATTCTTCGACGACATGGCCGGCCAGTTGCGTAACAGCAAAGAAATGTTTGTTGAACACTTCCGTGCCAAATACGGCAAGCACCATGCCTATCTTCCTGTGTGGATGGCCGCGGAAGTAATGACCTTCGGATCGATGCTGACCTTTTATCGCGGATGTCACCCGGACGTTCGAAAGGCTGTCACCGCTCTGCTTGGGGTTCATGACACCGTTCTCGACTCCTGGCTGTTGACACTCAATACGATCCGAAACATCTGTGCCCATCACGGACGCCTGTGGAATCGAGAGTTAGGAGTCCGCCCTAAGATTCCCCATAAAGACCCCGATTGGCATTCGCCGGTGAAAGTGGAAAGCAGCCGCATGTTCGCCGTGCTTACGATTTGCCGGTACTCCCTCAGCCGCATCGCGCCGCAGAGCCTTTGGCCGGACCGCCTGCGCGACCTATTGACCGCATTCCCAAGAGTCCCCTTATTGAGTATGGGGTTTCCGCTAGATTGGGAAAATTGCCCGATCTGGCAATCCTCAGCCAAGTCGGTTCCTTAGCAGGCGTTTCCAAGTCATCTAACGGCGCAGACCATCGCCACGATCCCCGATTGGATCGCGTCCGGCCGTCGAAGTGAGCTCCCGTGCGCTTCAGGCCATCGCCTTGCGGGTCCGTGTGTGTCGGTGCTATACTTTGCGCATGGCCGCATCCGACACTATTCGAGACTTGCTCGACCGCGACCCCTTCGAGCCCTTCCGTATCCTCACGTCCGCTGGGGAGTCCTTCACCATCCGCGACCCGCACAGCGTCGCCTTGATGAATACTCAGGTGTTCATCGCCGCCCCCCGTACCGACCGTTCTACCTACGTCCTCTACACCCACGTCGCCGCCGTCGAAACGATCAGCAACGGCCGGGGCTCGAACGGAGCCGCCCGCCGCAAGCGCCGCCAGTAAATTCCCGCTTGTGAACCGCCGGGAGCCGCCGTCGGCCCTCGTCCACGGCCGGGACGGGCCTGTAGCGGAGCCGGTCAACCGCTGCTTCACCGGCAAGATGCCGGTGCCACATTCATCGCCCGCCGCGCCGAGACCGACCAGCGCGTCCTGGCGAACCTCCTCCGCCTGAATCTCGCCCGTGCGGCGGAAAACGAGTAAAGGACCCCTCCCCTTTCCGCCCCTCAAAAAAATCTCAAGAAACTTCTTGCCTTCCACCGTTTCCGTGCTATATTAGGTAATTATTAGGTTCGCGTAATCGTGACGCGCGGCCGCTGTCGCCGACCGCGCACGGGGAGGTTTTGCGCTCGTGACCATGAACAACCCCATCCAAACGAAGTTTCGCGCCTCCTCCCCTCGGCCCCTTGAATCCTCGGCCCCTCGGACCCTTTTCAGCGAAGCCGGGAATTCAATCTGCAAACCTGAATCCCGCTTGAATCCGAAAACCCCCACCCCCGTTTTTCACCCCGCCAACGCCGAAAATTCACGAAATTCAGCCCAATTCAGCCAACCCCTTTTTTTCCTGAATTCAACTTCTTGGCAGCCGCAGCGCGCCGACTCCCCCCGCTTGTTCTCCGCCATTCCACATTCCGCAATCCGACTTCCGCATTCGCGATATTCAGACCCCCCGCTCCGAAGTCTACCGCTTTCTTCCGCTAAGTTCCGGGTGAAAAAATTTCGGGAGGGATAAATCGCCGCCTAACTCAAACCGCCGACCTCGAACTTGGCGAAGGACTTGAGGGTAAAGCCGTTCTCCTTGGCGAAGGCGCCGATGGATTTTTTGTCGTCCATGACGAAAGGTTGCTCGGTCAGGACGCGCTCGGAGTACCACTTGTCCAGCTTGCCACCGATGATCTTCTCAATGATCTGCTCGGGCTTGCCCTTGGCCTCTTCGCGGGCTTTTTCTTTCGCGTCGCCGACCTGCTTGGCATCGACGTCCTCGCGGACGAGTCCCAGGATCACTGGCGTCGAGGCGATGTGCATGCAGATCTGCCGGCCCGCCTCGCCCGGTCCCGGCGCGCCGGGATCGCCGACGACGGCCGCGGCGACCTTGCCGTTGTGGTGGACATAGCAGGCGCCTGGGCCTTCGATCCGCTTGAGACGACGAATGCCGATGTTCTCCTTGATTTTACCGAAGGCATCGACCAAGAGTTGGCTGACCACTTGACCGCTGGGCGTTTTGGCGTCTTTGATTTTCTCTACGTCGGTGATCCCCGTCTTGGCGCAGGTTTCGGCGATCGTGTTGGCAAGTTCCTTAAACGTGTCGTTCGTGGCGACGAAATCCGTCTCGCAGCGCAGCTCGGCCAGGGCCGCGGCCCGCTCGTCGGCATAGACGCCGATCCGGCCGTTGCCGGCTTCCTTGTCGGCCCGTAGGGTCATCTTGTCCGCGAACTTCTTGCGGAGGATCTCAAGCGCCTTGGCCTCGTCGCCGCCCGCCTCCACCAGCGCGCTCTTGCAATCCATCATGGCCAGGTCGGTCTTCGCACGAAGGGCCTGAACTTGTTTGGCGGTGATCTCAGCCATGGTCTCGTCGCTCTCCCAGTCAGGCCGCGTCGACGGTCCAATCGCCCCGGCCCATCGCCTTTTCCGATTGCCAACGTACTACGATGAACGATTCCGGCCGCCGCGCGATTTGAAGCGCGACCGCCGCGCCCCCTCACACGCGATCCGATACTTCGGCCTTCGGCTTCGAATCCGACACGGTCGAACCCAGCTCCTGGAGCGGCATCGCCATCGGCTCGGCCGCGTCGTCGGGAATCTCGCCTTGTTGCGCCGCTTCCTCGGCCATCGACGTGGTCGTCTTGCGACGCGTTCGCTTGGGCCGCTGCGAACCGTCGGCCTGATCGCCGGCCCCTTCGGCCGCCGTGGCGCGACTTCGCTTGCCTTCCTCGACCGCGTCGCAGAGCTGCGTCACGATGATCTCGATCGCGCGCATCGCGTCGTCGTTGGCCGGGATGATGACGTCCGCGGCCTCCGGATCGCTATCCGTATCGACGAGGCAGACCGTCGGAATCCCCAGCTTTTTGGCTTCCTTGACGGCGATGTGCTCCCGCTTGACGTCGAGGATGACGAGCACCCCCGGCAGCCGCGTCATTCGCCGGATGCCTTCGAGGTTGCGCGTGATCTTGCGCTTCTCGCGGTCGATCGTCGCCTTTTCTTTTTTAGAACACTGATTGATCCGGCCGCTGCGATCGAGCTCTTCGAGTTCTTCCAGCCGGGCCAGACGGGAACGGATCGTTTTGAAGTTGGTTAAGGTGCCGCCGAGCCACCGCTCACTGACGTAGTGCATGCCTACGCGCTGGGTCTGCTTTTCCACGATGTCCCGAGCTTGCCGCTTGGTCCCCACGATCAGGACGTCCTGACCCTTGGAGACGATCGCCGCCAGGAACTTCTTCGCACGAAGCAGTCCTCGAACGGTCTCGCGAATGTCGATAATGTGAATCGAATTCCGCTTGCTGAAAATGAACGGGGCCATCTTCGGATTCCACCGGCTCACCCGGTGTCCAAAATGGACGCCCGCGTCAATCAACTCGCGGACTAACGCCGATGCCAAACGTCACCTCCCGTCATGGATATCACGGTCTTGCCTGGATTTACGAAAACCTACGCCGAGAACCGCAAGGATAGGGTACCCACCGCGATCCGTCAAGAAGCGGTCGAAAGATGGTCGGAATTGCGAGGCCGAGAAGAAAATCGTTTGCAAACTCCTACCTCTGCTCCAACCATTTAAGCCCCAAGCGCTTCGGATCACCGGATTCCCTTTGATAAAGGCTGGAATCAAACCGAACAGCCGACCACGGGGATAGTTGCCGATAGGCAAACAGCGTTCCCCGCACGCTATTGTGGAAATTATAGGTCGTTTGGGGCGTTGGGCCGCCTTAACATCTACTCTATGTGGTAAGTAGTCTGTGACTTGAGGCCGTCGGATCGCGGGGTATCGTGAACGTCCGGCCGACCGTGAGGATCGGTCCTTCGCTCCACCCCTTGGACCCCATGCCAGAAAAGAAGCGCCGCCTCAACATCTTCATCAGCGTCGCCGAGCAAAGCGCCGACGAGCACGCCGCCGCGCTAATCCGCGCGTTTTCGAAGATGAATCCCAATGCGAGCTTCAACGGACTGGCCGGGCCCGCTATGCGCGACGCGGGCTGCGGCTGCATCGAAGACATTACCGCGAAATCCGCGATGGCGACCGCGGCGTTTCGGCGCATTCCCGGGGCATGGCTGCTCCTCGGCCGACTCAAAGCGCATCTGCGCGAGTCGCGATATGATGCCGCCGTGGTCGTCGACTCACCGGCGCTGAACCTGCCGATCGCCAAGCTCTGTCGCGGGTTCAACATCCCCGTGCTCTACTACATTGCCCCGCAGACCTGGGCCTGGGGCTGGCAATGGTGGCGCAACCGCCGCATTCGTAACCGCGTCAATCGTCTGGCGTGCATCTGGCCGTTCGAGGGGGATTATTTTCGGCAGGCTAACATCCCTGCTTCCTTCGTCGGGCATCCTTCATTTGACCATTTGCTCTCGCGCCCGATCGACAAATCTCGTGTCAAGGAACTTCGCGGCGAGAATACACCCGTTGTGACGCTGCTGCCGGGGTCGCGTCGCCACGTCGTCGATGAGGTCCTGCCGGGCCAATTGCAGGTCGCCGCGGCGCTGGCCAGCCGCTATCCAAAGGCCCGTTTTCTCATCGTTGCCGCGAACGAGGACGCTCGCGCCCGTATCGAACAGGCCCTCGCAAACCTAAGAAAACCCCTTAAAATCGAGGTATTGGCAAGCGATGCGGATCGGGCGGCGGCGATCCAGGCGGCGGATTTCGCGCTCGTGGCCTCCGGCACGGTGACGCTCGAAGTCGCTTACCATGCCACGCCGATGATCGTGATGTACAACACGAATCGCTGGATCTACGACTTGTTCGGACGCTGGTTCATCACCACGCCGCACTTTTCGCTGCCGAACATTCTCGCGGGCCGCCGGATCGTGCCCGAGTTCATGCCGTACTATCGCAGCGTCGATCCGATCATCGCCGCCGCGATCGAGTGGATCGTCTCGCCGGCGAAGCTCGAACGGGTTCGCAATGATCTACGTGAGATTATTCGTCCGCTGGCCAAGGCGGGGGCCGCACAGAACGCCGCGGCACAACTCGCCGAGCTGGTCAGCGCGGCCGCAACGTCTCAAGAAAACCGCCATCCCAACGTAAAGGAGCCCATCGCCTCGTGAACAACCGTCAGGACCCCGCCTTGGCGTCGACTTCGCTTAGCTCGCACGCAAGCAATTTGATTCGTCTGCTCACTCCCGAGCGGCTCGAAATCATCTACCGACATGCCCGCTCGACGTATCCACGGGAGTGCTGCGGGATGGTGCTCGCCTCAGGCATCGTGCGTCCGTGCGACAACGCGCAAGATAAATTGCACCAACTCGATCCACAAAGTTTCCCGCGTACCTCGACCAACGCGTTCTGCTTTGACGTGGAAGATCAACTTTTTCTCGCCCGGTCATTCGAAGGCGACGACCCGGCGCGCATCGTATATCACTCTCACCCCAACGCGGCGCCGGACTTCAGCGAGACGGATCGACGCGGCACGATCTGCGACGGCGAGGCGATCTACCCGGAAGTTGGGTATCTTATTGTCCAGAGCCGTATAGATTGCATAGGACCGGCGAAGCTCTACATCTACACTCAAGGGGAATATCAGGAAGTCGCAAACTGGGCTCTCGAAAATAAACCGTAACTATTTTATTTATAAGTAGTTGTGTTATTGTGAGGCGGGAGGCGGACGATGCGACCCAACGACCGATATGCCGCTATCCTGCTGTCTCTGCAAGACTTGGAACAATCATTATCCAAAAAATGCAGGGCACAAGGGACTTGCGATGCAGGAACTAGTTGCTGTAGGATAGGTTACGTCAGTTCAGGGACATCGTTATAGTGGTGTTGCGTCGCGGTGGCAGGAAGCGGTAAGTTGGCCTTATCCAAGACAACCGTGTACCACGACAGTTGTGAGCCAACGGCATCAACTAATAAACTCGCGGGATCACATTCAAGGTGTACGTCATGAACACGATCACCAAGAAAGACTTGATCGACCGAATCGCCGACCGCACCGGTAGTAAGCGGGTAGTGGTTAAACGCATTATCCAGAGCTTTTTGGACGACATCATCAACGAACTCAGCAAGGGTAACCGACTGGAATTCCGAGACTTCGGCGTATTCGAGTGCCGCATTCGTGCCGCCAGGACGGCACAAAACCCCAAGACGCTGGAGCGCGTCGAAGTGCCGGAAAAACGCACGGTCAAGTTCAAAGTCGGCCGGGTCATGAAGATGAGGCTCGGCATGGAAGACGCCAAGCCGGGGTCTTCCAGCGCTCGCACTTCGAGCCATCTCCCCTCCAGCACTTAGCCCAGCATTAACATTTTCCTAACAAGATAATTTCCGCCACTGGACACCGGCAGTCGGGAATTTCAGCCGGCTAGTTGACAGCATTTAACGGTAGCCGTATTGTGTATTGAGACTCAATCTCAATTAAGAGGTGGAGCTGTCGAATTCACCGTGAAAGGCTGCCGCAGACATGCCCGCACTAGCCCTCGAATCCCGGTCACTCACTGACCTTACTCCTGGCGAATCCGCCGAGATTGCCCATTTGGATGGTTCGCCGGAGATTCGCATGAGACTCCTTGAGATGGGGCTGACCAGCGGTACGAACATCCGGCTCGTGCGCGTGGCGCCGCTCGGCGATCCGATCGAGCTTGCCGTGCGCGGCTATCGGCTGAGCGTGCGAAAATCAGAAGCCGCCGCCGTGATGATTGAGAGCGTCGGATGAACCCCCCTGCCGCGCTCGCGGCGCCTGCCCAACGACACCAGACCATTGCCGTCGCGGGTAATCCCAACTCCGGAAAAACCACCGTCTTCAATGCCCTCACGGGCCTACGCCTCAAGGTCGCTAACTATCCCGGCGTGACCGTTGAGAAGCGCGAGGGGCTTCTCGCGGGAACGGGCGTTGCGATCCTCGATCTGCCGGGGGCGTACAGCCTCTCGGCGCGGTCGCCCGACGAGGAGATCGCGCGCGACGTCCTGATGGGCCGCGTAGAGGGCACACAGCGGCCGGACGCGGTGCTCATCGTCGTCGATGCGAGCAATCTCGAACGCAATCTTTACCTCGCCTCACAAATCCTCGACACGCGCACGCCGGCGGTCATCGCCTGCAACATGATGGACGCCGCCGAGGATCGCGGGCTGCGGATCGATTGCGAACTACTTTCCAAGCAACTCGGCGTCCCGGTCATTCCCACAGTTGCGTCGCGCAAGCAGGGAATCGAGGAACTCCGGCGAGCACTGGCGAACGCGGAATTGCCTTGCGGGACCGGGCGAACGTGGAAGTTTCCCGACGCGTACGAGCAAATCATCGTACGCATCGCCGTGGTCCTGCGCGAATCCGGCAAGGTTCCACCACATGCCGCGGAGGCGGGGGCGCTGCTGTGGCTCCTCGACTATCTTTCCGGCGAGGCGGCGAGCCGCAACTCGGCGGAGCGATTCCTAAAAAAGCTCACCGACGGCCAGGCGGCGGAGATTCGAGCAGCGGCCGATGAACTGCGCCGACAGTTCCCCGATGCGGCGACGATGGCCGTCGAGTCACGATATCGCTGGATATCGCGATTGGCCGGCGCGGCAGTGTCGCACCGCGAAGCAGCAAGCGGGAGGGCGACACCATCGATCAGCGGGACCGATCGGATCGATCGCGTTCTGACGCATCGCATCTTCGGCCCGCTCGTTTTCGCGGCGGTCATGTTCGTGCTCTTTCTTTCCGTCTTTTGGTGGGCGGAGCCGCTGATGAAGCTCATCGAGCGCGGGCAGATGTCGCTCGCCGGAGTCGTCGGGCCAATGTTCCACGAAGGACCGCTACGATCGCTCGTGACCGACGGCATTCTCGCCGGCGTCGGGGCGGTGCTCAGCTTCTTTCCACAGATCTGCATCCTTTTTTTCTGCCTCGGCGTTCTCGAAGACACCGGTTACATGGCCCGCGCGGCGTTTCTCATGGACCGGCTCATGAGCCGCGTCGGGCTGCACGGCAAGAGCTTTATTCCGCTGCTATCCAGCTACGCCTGCGCGATCCCCGGCATCCTTGCGACGCGGACGATCGAGAACCGGCGCGACCGGTTCACGACGATCATGGTCGCGCCGTTGATGAGCTGCTCGGCGCGGCTGCCGGTCTATCTGATCGTCATCGCCGCCGTCTTCGGCGATCGGCTCTGGCTCAAGGCTGGCGTCATGTTCGGTCTCTACCTGCTCGGCACGGTGACGGCCCTGCTCATGGCCCTGTTCTTCAAAAAGACGATCTTCGCGGGACCGCGGCCGCCTTTTATTCTCGAACTGCCGCCGTACCACATGCCGCAGTTGGGGTCGCTCGTTCGCACGATGTGGGACCGCAGCAAGCTTTTCTTGACCAACGCCGGGACGACGATCTTCGCGGTCTGCGTGATTATCTGGGCGCTGTCGTACTTCCCGCACACGAAGGTCACGCAATTCCCTCCGGCGGTGCGGAAACAGATCGCAGCCCTCGACCAGCAACACACGCCAACGTCCGCCGAAGCGAGCAAGCACCTGATCGCGTCGGAGCAATTGCGGCACAGCTTCATCGGCCGGATCGGGCACGCCATCGAGCCGACGATCAAGCCGCTGGGCTTCGATTGGCGGCTGGGCATCGGAATCCTCACCTCGTTCCTTGCCCGGGAGGTCTTCGTCGGGACGATGGGCATCACCTTCGCGGTCGGCGAGGCGGACGAGAACTCGGTCGCGCTCCGCGAGAAGCTGGCCTCGGCGACGTGGCCCGACGGGCGGAAGGTGCTGACGCCGCTGACGGGGATCGGGCTCATGGCCTTCTACGTCCTGGCGTGCCAGTGCGTGAGCACGCTGGCGGTGGTGCGCAAAGAGACGGGTTCGTGGCGCTGGCCGGCGCTGATGTTCGGGTACATGAGCGTGCTGGCGTATGTCGGGGCGCTGGTCGTGCATCAGGTCGGGCTAAGGCTCTAATCCATGGTTACCCCCCTCCCCCCGGGTGAATGAGGCTGAATTAGCCGGAATGAGGCGGAACGTGAACCACAGAGACACAGAAACCCAGAGACGACGGAGATTCTTTTGTGGGTGGTTGAAGAAGCTTGAAGGAGACTGAAGGAGCCTGAATCCGCAGATGGCACAGATGAACGCCGATGGCGTTTTTTGTTTGGTTGAACAAGCCTGAACAGGCTTGAACAGGCCGAGGGCACGGCGCGGAAAAAAAAGAGGTTGGCTGAATTAGGCTGAGTTTCGTGAATTTTGGATTCATGAGCGCGGAGTCTCCTGGGCCGTCGTGCGGTGCTTCTCGACGACGACGATCACACCTACGACTACGTCATCGAGATGCTCGGCAAGGTCTTCGGCCATGGCGTACAAAAGTCAATGCTCATGGCCAAGGAGGTCGATACGTCCGGCCGCGTCATTGTCGACACGACCTCGCTCGAACGGGCCGAGTTCAAGCGAGATCAAATCCACGCCTACGGCGCCGACTGGCGAATCCCGCGATGCAAGGGGAGCATGTCCGCATCCATTGAACCGGCGGAGTGAGCGGGTGGCTCGGCTGATCTACGCCAGCGCCTCGGACATATCCGTCGGCACGTCGCGCGTCAGCAATTCGCAGCCGTCGTCGGTGACAGCGACGACGTCCTCAATGCGGATGCCGAAACGGCCTGGCACATAGACGCCCGGCTCGACGGTCACGCACATGCCGGTCGCAAGGGTCTGACGATTTCCGCGCACGAGGTAGGGGGGTTCGTGGATATCGAGACCGACGCCGTGGCCGAGGCGGTGGACGAAATAATCGCCTAGCCCGGCCTGCCCGATGATCGAGCGGGCAATGTGATCGATCGATTCACAGGTTACACCCGCGTGAATGGAGGCGATGGCGGCCTTTTGAGCATCGCGGACGACCGCATAGGCCCGGCGGATTTCCTCGTCGAATTCGCCAATCGCGAAGGTGCGCGTCATGTCGCCGAGGTATCCGCCCCGATACGCGGCGAAATCGACAATGACGGCATCCCCTTCGAT
Source organism: uncultured Planctomycetaceae bacterium (assembly GCA_964393935.1). Classification (GTDB taxonomy): domain Bacteria; phylum Planctomycetota; class Phycisphaerae; order UBA1845; family UTPLA1; genus DATEMU01. Next base: position 15,856 of record CAYMXF010000005.1, on the reverse strand, counting down.
AAAACGGCGGGTACCGGTCTGTTGATGCGGTATCGAAGCGCTCTCGCCGCCCTGGATGAGCTCGCCGTAGGGGACAATCCCGGCTCTTATAAGCTGGTCATAGGCCTCGCGGCGAAGGTCCGACTCGGTGATGCCGCGACGAAGTGCGCGTTTGATGATCGGAAAGATTCGACCCGTATCGCGACAGGCTTCTCGAACTACGGCCAGCTCTTCCGTCGTCTTGCGGATTCGTACGGTTTCGATCACGCCGGGGTCGGGGATGAGCCGCGCGTCCGGCAGGTGGGCGATCAGACGGGTTGACGTATCGAGCCAGGTATGGCCGTCCAGGAGAATCGTACCGCCGGCGATTCCAAGGGACTTTGCGGCCTTCGCAACAATCGCATAGGGGTCGATGTGCTCCTGCCAATCGAAGATTTCATTGCTGGAGAGGATTCCGTCGGCAATCGCCGCTTCGAAGGCGGGGACGATGAAGGCCAAGGTCCCATCGCGATTGATAAGGGCACAGACGAGTCGATCGGAAGGGGCAAGCGGGACGCCGCAGAATCCGAGGAGGTTGGTATTGCGGAAGATGAGCAGGCCATCGGCGTCGTGGTCCGCCAGCATGGCCGCCGCCCGTTCGCGATGTTGGCGCACTAATTCTGCGTCGATGGGAGCGCGAACGGTTTCGACAGGCATCTTTCTTTCTCTACGTCCCCGCAGCTCTTGGCCGCCGGTTAGCCTTCCTCGCTACAGTCTAATTTAACGTTATCATTTCAAAAAACAAGTGAAAAATGGAGGCGCGATATCCGCGTTATCGGTACTGGGGAAAATGAAACACCAAAACCGTCAGCAGAGGACGCGGATGGACATGAATTCCGGGTTTATAGGGTCTCTTTTGCATTAGGCGCTTCCCGGGGGCTGAATGATCTACCCACGATTCGTAGCGGCAATTACCTGGGCTCAAAGAGGCGCGATGGGTTCGGAAGGATGCTCGTCAAGCTGGCCGACAGTTTTGCAAGTTCCGACACATTATGGGGGGGTGGGAACCCGAAGTCGTACGAAACAGGTTTCGGAGCTAGGATGGCCCAAAAGAGCCCTGACGATGTAGCCGAGGATGGATTGGTGAGAAATTTCGGTCAAGACATATTCTGGACAAGGACGTTGGAGGGTCCACCCGGTGATTCGGTGTTTGTCGTTTGCTATCGTGGCTGGTTTGATCCCAAGTCTCGTGGGCTGTGGAACTGGACTCCTTGGTGACGACGATGTCCAACCTGGTTCGTGTTCCGTGGGGCCGACGCCCCCATACCAGCCGCAAGTCCTCCCATCCAAGGACTCCGCCTACCGCGTGAAGATTTACCTCGTGAGGGGCTTGTATAACACCTATTCGCTGGGGTTTGACCGGCTGGCGGCGGAACTGCTCGGAGCGAACTTTAGTCCCACAATAGTCGACTGGCCCAAATGGGAATCCGCGGCGCAGCAGATCGTGAGCGAAAACACCGGCCCGACCGACGACAGCGAGTACGTCCTGATCGGTCATAGCTACGGTGCGGACGACGCCGTCCGGATGGCTCGCCTCCTGAATGATTATGATATTCCAGTGAAGTTGCTCTTCCTCCTCGACGCCACATCGCCGGACCCTATTCCGGAAAATGTCAGCCTTTGCATCCATTATTACGAACCCTGGCCTCCCGGAGATTTGTTTCCGTTTCTCTTCTCGGGAAATCCGGTCGTCGCCGCCCCGGGCAACTCCCGCACCCAAATCACGAACTTGCTCTTCACTCGGGAAGCCCTCGGTGACGGCATCGGCTGCGCCAACCATTTCAGCATCGATGTGAACGAACACATGCACAACCTCATCATGATGGAGTTGATTCAACTCGTACCGGCCCCTTCGGACGCAGGTCGATCCACGGGGCCGTCGTCGATCGGATAGCAGTGCCTCAAGAACCCGGGTTGTCTTGATGGTCGAGCAGGTTCCGGCCTTCGGGTGGGATAGATCATGTCCGTCTATTGGGCTTGGGGCGCGATAAGCGTGGTGCGCGTCGGTCGGCGCGAGCGGCGGCTGTGTGGGTCGGCTGGGCCGGAGCCACCGGTTGCTGCGACGGCACGGGTGGTACGGTCGGAGCCGGAGTGTCGGCGAGATCTTCGAGCCGCGACACGATGCCATCGAGCAACGCCTCGGCTTGTGTGCGAGTTCGGCTGGCAATCCGATAGGTCAGGCCGAGTTCAAGCCTGCCACGAAAGACCGTCGGACCGAGAATAAGGGGGAAGACCGGCCCGCTGGGGCAGGCACGGACGTAGCGTGTCACGTGCGGCGCCAAATCGGCGAACCGATTTTCATCGACGTACACCGTGCTGATGCCGCCGCAGATTGGGAAGACGCGGCGGTAGCTGCGTCGATGGTGTTTCACGGCCGCCATCCACCACATCCAACGGACGGCGAAATAGCGCAGGGTCGTTTCCGCCGCCGCACGGGAAGGGTTCGTTTTCAGCACGCGGGTCTGTCGCGCCACATCGCGCACCAGTTCGTCAATGGGGACGTCCGGCCGGCGCAGCACCGCCATGATGCTCGACAGGCAAACGCCGAAATCGTCGGCCTGCTCGCGCGGCAGATGCTTGCGCGCGCCGACGACGGTGGCCATCGCGATAAACCGTCGTCGTCGGCTGGTGTGGCGGTCGGGCGTTTGCTCGGCGATCACGGAGGTGAACGCCGCGATCAGGGCATCGTTGACGCCCACGCCGCGCCGCTTGCAGCCCGCCGCGAGACGCTCCATCAAGCCGTCCGGCGCGGTCCGGACGGCAACGGCGGTGTAGTCGCCGCCGAGCCTCTCGTCGGGCATCTTGTGCGCCGAGCGCATCTCGCGGTGCCTGAGGGAGAGCCGGATTTGCCCTACGACGTAGTCGATTACGCTCGCTTTCGGTCGCAGGGAGCGATCGAGACGCGTGAGACGCGTGGTCAGGCGCGCCTCTTCCGGGCCGGCGGGCAGCTTGAGATATCGCCGCAGCACGGCCGCCAGCAATCGCTCGATGCCGAATGCGTCGGAGATCGCATGGTGGTAGCAGAGGACGACGTAGTGCGCCTTGCCGCCGGGCTCGTTGAAGACGGTCCAGCGGATCGGATGGTGCATGTCGCCGTGAAACGGCGTGTTGATCTCCTCGGTCATGATCTCGGCCAGCCGCGCCTCGGCGGACCGGCCGGGCGCGACCTCTTGCACGTAGACGAATTGCAGAGGGCGGTATTCGTACGCGGTGCGGAAGTAACTCAGCGCGAGTTCACCCAGCTCCGCGCTTTTCGACACCTCCCATGCCGCGGCTCGAAGCGCATCAACGTCCGCCCGTCCGCGGACGCGGACGGAGTGCACCGCGTTGTAGGGGTGCAACTGGTCCCAGCGGAGCATCGCCTGCTGAAAGACGTTGAATCGAAAAGGATACTGGCCGCCCGCCTTCCAGCCCCGAATCGGCGAGTCCGGAGTGGTCTCGCTGCCATCCATGTGCGGCACATGCGCCGGGGCGCGACTGCGGACGAAGGGGATGAACCGGCCGGTCTTGCGGCAATACTCGGCGTACGAAGGTCCTTGCGTGTCCAGCAGAAATCGTTCCTCGTTGCGGGCCTTGATGTGCATGAGCGTGATGTGGATCGCGGCCAGCAAAAGCATCGTCGGACAAGGCAAGACGACGACGGAACACAACATGAGCAGGATGCTCAGGGAGTAAATGGGGTGTCGGACCTTCGCGAACGGCCCATCGACCAGCAGCCTGATCTTCTGGGTCGGGTCGATTCCCATCCGCCATTGCTGGCCCATGTGCCGCCAGGTCACAATCGAGAGCGCCAGACAGACGAGCGCTAC
>CAYMXF010000005.1:0-11929 GCA_964393935.1 uncultured Planctomycetaceae bacterium | reverse complement strand
CCAAGGATAAGGGTCGGCGTGTGCTGTAGCGTCATTTCCATCCCGCCCGGATCGGTGCCGATCTTGAGGGCTGATTCTGCGGGCGGAGCGTGAAGAATTCAAGTTTAATGAGATGGATCGTACCGCAGAATTCCGACATTGCGGTGTGGAGAGTCTCAGGACGAGAAGAGAACCCACTTTCGCCATCACCCTTTTTCTACGTCTGCGTAACCGGCTCGGCGGCACGGTGTTCGGCCGTTCGGGCGGGGCGGACCGTTCCTTTCATGTGGGCCGGTCGACCGCCCCAAAGTTCATACTCGCCGATGACGGTGCTGGGCTTGACGGCCGAGTAGGGCTCCAGCACCGCGCCGCGCTTGATGTGCACGCCGCAGCCGATGCCCGCGTAGGCGCCGATGCTGACGTCGTCTTCGATCACGACCTGATCCAGGATGATGTAGTCGCGTTCCTGCAAATGGCAGGTGATCGTCGCGCCGAAGCCGAACGTCACGTTTCTACCGATCTCCACGCCCCAGGGGTCCATGATGTTGGGGTCGAGGAAGAAGCTGGAACGGGTGCGGGGTCCCATCGTCCGGCCGAGCAGCCAGCGAAACGGCATGATGCTCGCCAACTGTGAGACGAATATCCCCGGAAACGGTGGTTGGAAGCGCGCCTTGGTCAAGACCGCGAGAAGGCTGCCCAGGATGACGTTCCAATTCAGCGATCCATCCATGCGATGGACGCCGCGCTGCGGGCTCGGCAGGGGCAAGCGAATGGCCACGAGCGTGAGGATGTAGACGACATTAAACAGCAAGACGAAGTTCGTGAGGGTCGTGGCGAAGGCCCAGGCCCCGGTCCAAGTCGTCAGCGCGTCCCACGACAGCGACCGCGCGAACCGGGTCCGCGACATCACGAGCAGCGTAATGGAAAGGGCAATGGCCCAGATCATCGTCCGGACCCAGATGTCCAGCACGAGGAGCAATTGCAGGGCGGCGCTGGGATTCTGGGGCTTCGGCGTGGGCGTCAGCCCGGAGGCGGTTTGCGACATGATGCTCGTTCCTTCCGTTGTGGCAGCCATGTTTCAATCTTGCAGTCGACCCAGTGTAGTGCCTTCGGCGCAACCCTGGGCTGGAGGCCCTGTTGGGGGTCAAAAAATTTCAGAGCGGCGGGTCGGTGATGCTGACGGCGCCTTCGCCGGTGATCCAGAATCGGTTCTTGCCCGCCTCCTTGGCGTGCATGAGGGCCTCGTCGGAGGCTTTGATCAACTCCAACGCGGTCCGCGCCTGCCAAGGGAAGTGGGCCAAGCCGCCGCTGATGGTGAGGCAGCCGACCGCCTCGGGGCCGAGCCGGGCGAATTGGTGGTTTCGAAGGGCCTCTCTGAAGCGCTGGACGACTGCCCGGAAGGCGTGGGGGTGTTGTGAACCCACCGTCCGCGGACCTTCGGGGTCCCAGAAGACGACGACGAACTCATCGCCGCCGTAGCGGGCGACCATGTCGGTCTTGCGGCTGCACTTCACGAAGAGCTTGCCGACCTCGATGAGGATTTCGTCGCCGGCGTCGTGGCCGTAGGTGTCGTTGTAGCGTTTGAAGTCGTCGATGTCGAAGACGAGGGCTGTGACGGTCGATTGCGCCTCCTCCGCGAGCGCCAACTTCTCCTCCAGGAACTCGAGCAGATGCCGGCGGTTCGGCAGGCTGGTGAGATCGTCCGTGAAGGCGAGCGTCTTGAGGCGATCGGTCCGCATCGCGCTTTCGAGAAGGCGGCCGAAGAGTACGCCGTAGTGTCGCAGCTTTGACGTGTCCTCGTGGGTGTAGGCGCCGCTCCGGCGTTGGCCGACGCGGATTTGTCCGGCGCGTTGGCCGTCGCGTAGGATCGGCTCGATAAGCACGGCGTGAAATCCGCCCTTGCCCGCGATGCCGGTTCGGCCCTCCAAGACGATCGCGGCATCCTCGGCATTCAGCGCCGCACAGATGAGACCGGCCATCGCGTCGAGACAGTCCGTCGCACCGCCCGCTAGTTTCGGCAGCAGATCGGCCATACGGGCTAGCTCTTCCGGCGACGGTGCAGGGACAACGATCGGTGTTTCGACCCAGCGCCGCTGCGTCCGGCGCGAAGGGATGCCGAGGGCCTCTTCGAGATCGACCGTTTCAGGCGGAAAGATGACGTAGCTGTCGGCCCCGTGCTGGACGAGCCTCCGGCCCAGTCCCTCCTGCGACGGCTCGCAGCAATAGACGACCGGCGTTTGGCCCGCGACGCTCTTTATCGCGGAGATCGCCGATTCGGGCTGGCGGCAGGAGTCGACAAAACCGACGAGCACGGCGCGCGTGGGCGAGCGCGGAATTTCGGCGATCGCCTCCAAATAGGTGTGGACGCCCTCGATCCGCTGCGGCGCGAAGCAATCGGCGACGATCGGGCCGAGGCGTTTCAAGTCCCCGACGACGAGGAGGCGGCGATCGAGTTGTTCGTCGGTGACGGTCATCGATGGCGTCCCGTATTTCCATCGCCCGATGGCGACTCAGGGTTCAAGACATCGTTGGGCGCGAGCAGGGCGTCGATTTCTTGAGGAGTAACGGTCGGCCGCGACTGTTCCGACGGCGGCGGGACCAAGGCGGTCGGCGCGGCTTTCGGGGGAGTGCGGGCTGGCGGCGTTCGTTGGATGCCTCCGGATTCGTCGCCGGCCATTCGACGGCGGACTGCTTCGTGGAGGGAGGGCGTCGCATCGTCGGCAAGCGGCCCACCATCGGTGGAGAGCGGTCGATGAGGCGCGGGTTGAGTAGATGGCGGGGTTCGCGGCAGCTCCGCGGCGGGATCGGCGAGTCGGTCCGGCAAGGGTTGCTTTTTGATTTGGTGATCTTGATTATCCGAGGGCGCTAAAGCGGATGTAACAAAGGCAGCAATGGTTTTCATCGGAGCTGCGCTGTCTTCGAGTCGCATCCGAGCTGCGGCTCCCGGCAGGTCTGCGATACTGATCTGCACGTCGCGGAAGTAACGCGGGGCCAGTTGAAGGAACGCCCGCTCGTGTGGGTCGAGGTTGCGGACATCGACCAGAACATGGCGAATGCCGGTGGCTAACGCGAGTCGGGCCATCGCCGAATAAACGTCCGAAACGACGGCGACGCCGGCGCGGGCCTGCGACAAGGTGGCGACGGCGTCGCGGAATGAGGGTTCGGCCGGGTCCGCCACCATGAGAATAGTAGGGTTTTCAGACTGTCCGAAAATGGACATGCCCCGCCCCGATAATTAATAGATCGAGAGATCAAATCCGCGGCGATGCCGTGAGTCCGCCGGTCGCTAACGCCTGCTGGTGATCGCTCTCCCATAGCAGTCTATGGGCACCGATAGAGTAAGTCAAAACTTGCGTGGAGCGTTATCGCTCGTAAGATCGACGTGATGGAAACGAGGCGAAGTCCTTCCGGGACTTGGGTTCGATGGCGCTACGCCGCTGTGTTCGTCGCGGTCGGCGCCGTCATCGCCATTAACAGCCTGGCGGTCTTGCGGGCTCAACCACCGGCGCCGCCGAGCGGCGGACTCTCGGCCCAACTCGAAAAGATTCTCACGAGCTACGCGGACAAGAAGGTTCGGTTTGCCGGGCGGGTCGTCGAACTGCCGAGCGGACAAGTGCTCTACGATCACGACGGCGAGCGGCCGATGATGCCGGCCAGCAACATGAAGCTTGTCGTCATGGCCGCGGCGATCGATCAGCTCGGTAAAGACTATCAATTCAAGACGGTCATCGCGATTCGGGGCAAGGACCTCGTCGTCATCGGCGGCGGCGATCCGACGATCGGCGACGAAAAGCCGGCCAAGGCGAGCGGTACGTCCATCACCGCCGTGCTGCGCGATTGGGCGGAGAAGCTCAAAGCGTCCGGCGTCAAACAAATCCCCGGCAACATCGTCGTTGACGATTCAATCTTCGACCGGCAATTCACGCACCCAAACTGGCCGCGAGAGCAATATGAAACCTGGTATGAGGCCCCCATCGGCGGGCTGAACTTCAACGCCAATTGCGTCGACGTCAGCGTCAAGCCGACGCAGCCGGGAAAGCCGGCGCAGATCACCACGGTTCCGTCCGGCGGGGCGTTCAAGATCGTCAACCAGACTACCACGGGCAAGAAGAATACGGTTCGCGTCTCGCGGTCCAAGGGCGGCGATACGCTCGTGGTCAGCGGGTCGGTGGCTCGATCGGACAAGCTCGGCACGGTGACGATCCGCGATCCGGGGCTTCACTTCGGTCAGGTTCTCAAGGCCGTCCTGATCGCAAACGGCATCCGCGTCGGCGGCGACGTGGTCCGCGAGCGCGTCCGATTGAAGAGCGACGGCACGCCGGAGAACGGGCACGTCGTCGCGATTCACCGCACGCCGATGGCGCAAGCGATGTCGCGGGCCGGCAAAGACAGTCTCGGCATGATGGCCGAAGCGCTGATCAAGACGGTCGGCCGGAAACAATCCGGTGTCGGCACGTGGGAGAGCGGCCGTGCGGCCGTGAAGACCTTCCTCCAGAAGGCCGGCGCTCGCACCGATTCGCTCTTCATCGACGACGGCAGCGGCCTGTCAAAGAATAATCGCGTCAGCCCGGCCGCGATGACGCGGGTGCTGCGGTTCATCCATGCGACGTCCCCCGCGAACTTCGATGCGCTACGCAATTGTCTTGCGAGGGCCGGCATGGATGGGACGCTCGATGACCGCCTCCGCGGACCCGAGACGCGCGGGCGCATCTTCGCCAAGACAGGCTACATCAACGGCGTGCGCACGCTTTCCGGTTACGCGCAGGCCAGGTCCGGCAAGTGGCTGGCGTTCTCGTTTTTCTACAACGGCGCGGCCAGCACCCGCCCGCTGACGCAGCTCCAGGACAAGGCTTGCGAGCTATTGGTTAGGTAACTATCTCAGGGATTCACTGCCGGTCGCCAGTGGCATGGGCCCCGACCAATGCGGGCTCTTGCCGCGGCTCGAAGGTAACGATCACAAGTTGTTCGAGCGATCAGCCCGGTCGGCCGGGTGGAGGACCGCCTGGGCCGCCGCCGCGGACCGCCTCGACGTAGGCCATGCGGAGTTGGTGCAGCGTCGTGTCCAGGAGGCGCTTTTCATTGGGCTGAAGGTTGTTGGCTGTTTTGCGATCGAGCATGTCCAAAAGATCGATGTGGTGCTTGGCCAGTTCCAGGTTTGGGGGGATTTCTTGACCGGCGGGTCCGGCAAAGCCGCCAAGGCCCACCAGGGCCTGCATGGCGATGAGCTGAACGAGGCCGGCGAAACTGGCCTCGGGCATGCCGCGAGGGCCTTCGGCTTCAGTGCTTTCGGCGAGGCGGGCTTTTTCAGCCGCGGCTTGGTTCTTCCAATCGTCGTCAACTTGAATCTTGCGGTCGTCGGGCATGGCGAAACACTCCTTCGCCGGGAGTGTATCGCGATGAAACGATGAGGGAAAATAGAGGCCAGGGTCCGGTCGTGGCTGGGGGGAACCACGTGGATACCGGAACGCCTGGCCCGAGGTAGCCAGTTTACCGTTTTTGGGGGCTATAAAACAAGGCTTGGAAGGGGCCGTCGCGTTTTTTTTGTTGGCAGTGACGATGGGGAAATAGGGAAATTACTTAGTGCTCGCCTACAGCTCTACGCATGCATAGGTTAGCGTTCGCAATTACGCGATGCGGGAAAGACTCGATGGCCGCCGATCCAGGTCGCGACGACCTTTCCACCGCCATCGATGATGTTCGGAATTGGATCGGTAGGGCCCGCCGGGTCCCACGAGATTTCTATGAAATCGGCATATTTTCCGGGTATGAGCGTGCCAATGCAGTCGGCCACGCCTAGGCCCGTCGCCGCGCGGCGAGTCGCCATGTCCAGCAATAGCGTTGGCGAGGCGTCCGGCGCTTGGCGGCGAAGATGACGCAGATCGTCAAGAATCGAGAGGCTCGGCGCGCTGGCAAGGCTATCGGTGCCGAGGCAGACGTTGATGCCTGCCGCGATCATGTCGGGCCAACGATGCGGGCGATGACTGAAGAAAGAGTGCGTTCGCGGGCACCAGACGACGGTTGCATGGCTTTGTGCGAGAAGAGAGATTTGTTCGTCGTCGATGTAATTGGCGTGGGCGAGGAGCGGTGCACGGTCGAGCAGGCCGGAGCGAACAAGGATGTCACGCAAGCCACGGGGTTCATCTGTTCGGGCGTTCGGTAGTCCATAGCGAGAGAGGAATTCTGCGAGGGGGCCGTTACCGTTCTCCAGCCATTGCTGTTCGTCATGCGTTTCCAGAAGGTGCATCATTAGCGGCAAGTGGTTCCGGGCGGCAAGATCAATTGCCCCGACGAGGTCCTGCCAGCCCACGCTGTAGGGGGCGTGTGGCGACAGACCGATCATTAGCCGGTCGGGTTCAGTGAATCGAGAGGCGTTTTCGAAGGCCTGATGAAGCGTTGCCGTGTCGTTGGGTGGTTGTTTAGCGCCGCTGAATAGTTCAAGGAAGCAGACCTTGCGGATCGGCGAGGTCCGCAGAATTTCGACATTTAGACCGGTACGGGAAATGTCGCCGATGCAGGTAACACCGGCGGCAAGGGATTCCGCGACACCGTCGAGAACGGCATGTTTCTCGGTTTCCGAGGCGTCGGAACGCCGGCGAAGTGCGATCAATTCTTCGAGCCAATCCCACAAAGAACCCGGCGGGAGTTGTCCCTTGTAGCAACTCAGTTCCAGATGCGTATGGGCGTTGATAAAGCCCGGCAGGAGGATGCAGTCGCCAAGTTCATGGGCCGTCGCACCGTTTGCCCGAAGGTCGGGACCGACCGCGACAACCCGGCCGTCGTCGACCAAGAGCGCGCCCTTTTCGATCGGCTCCCGATCGATCGGCAAGAGCCATCGTGCGCGATAGAGGTCCATCGGACCTATTGAAAGGAAAAGCCCACCGAATGCAATCGGTGGACTTTCTGGAACCGTATTGGCACAACGGCACGGCGAGCGCGCCGGGCTATCTGACGAGCGTCCAGCTTATTGTGTGAGATGGACGGACTCGATGATCGTGTTGAGCGTCGTCTGCAAAGCAGGGCTGTCGTTAGACGAAAGGACGCTGACGCTGATCCCGAGGTTGTTCCCGCTAGGCAGCGTCGTGACTGCCAAATACGTGATGAAGGCGGGGTTCGTGCTGACGACGCGGAACATGCGGAAAGTGATGTTCTGCGCGGTCGTGACGGGGCTCTGTTCTTGGCAAGTGGGGTCATTAGCGCAACCGGTATTCTCTCCCGGTGGCGCGAGGTTGACGGAGGCGAGGTAACCGGTCGAGTTTTGGCGATAACGGGCGCTCACGAGGAGTTGGGAATTCGGTTGCACCGTCGTGCACTGAAAATCCGCCGGGATGACCAGCGTAAAACCGAAGGAAGAAGCATCGAGGTTGTTGGAGCAGGTCACGCCGATGCTGGGTACCGGGCAGGTCGTGCCGAGAAGCGGTAGACAGCAGAGAACAAGCAATAGGGTCTTTTTCATTCAAGCCTCACGTTTTGGGGTTCACCATTTCCAAGACAAGCGAGGAAGCGGATCGTATCGATGCGAGGATAAGGGGTCAAGTCAATTATTTCAGGCGGACGTTGTGGGCCGCCAGGGCCGCCGCATCGTCCGGGTAGAACTTAAAAATCTTGTCCAGATCCGTCAAGGTAAAAACCTTCATCAGTTCCTTGCGGACGCCACACAGGGCCAGGGAGCCTTTGATGGCCAGGGACTTCTTGTGCAGCGTCAGGAGGATGCCCAGGGCGTGCGAGGAGAGGAACTTCACGTTGGAGAAATCGACGATGATCTTCTGTTTGTTTTGTACGTCCACGAGCTGATAGAGGTCCTTGCCGATCTGTTCGATCGTGGCGTTATCCAGGATGGAGCTGTCCGTGAAGGTCACCAGCGTCACCCCGGCGTAATCCTCCACGAGCAAGCGAGACATCGACATCGGCGGGATGCTCCATCGAACAGAGGGCTTGGACCGTCCCCAGCCAAGAGGGTATTCTAAGCGCAGCAGGTTCGTCATGCGAGCCTCAAAACCGCCTCATGCCTGATCCCCGCATCATCGCCGTCGAGACCTCCAGCGCGTCAGGCTCCGTGGCTTTAGCGATCGGGCCGCGGCTTCTCACCGAGCGATCTTTTTCCGCGCAGACGCAACATGCCCGTGAGTTGATTCCTACACTCGCGAGGCTCTATGACGAATTCGGTTGGCGGGCGGGCCAGGTCGAGGAATGCTATCTGTCGATCGGCCCGGGGAGCTTCACGGGTCTGCGCGTCGCGGTGACTTTCGCGCGGCATCTTGCGCTGGCCACGGGTGCAAGGCTTTGCGCCGTGCCTACGTTGGACGTTATCGCGGCGAACGTCTTGGGTTTGCCATCGCCACCGGCTCGGTTGGCCGTGATCCTGGATGCCAAACGCGGGCAGGTCTTTGGGGCGCTGTTCACGCTGGAGGGAGCGGGTTATCAACGCGACGCTGAGCCGCGTTTGATAGAGCCGGGCGTGCTTCTCAAAGAAGGGGCGGCGCTGTCCGTGATGGGGGAGGGAATCGATTATCACCGCGATGCGGTCGCCGCTTCCGGCGCGACGATCCTCGATCGGATTATTTGGCCGCCGCGTGCCGCCGGTGTTCACAGGCTGGGCTGGGAGTTATCGCGCGTGGGCCTCTATACCCCGCCGCGCGAACTCGTACCGTGCTACCTTCGAAGACCGGAAGCAGAGGAGCTATGGGAGAAGCGTAAGGCAGGAGGATAGTCGGTTCCGTTCAAAGACGGCCGGTCAGGAGTTAGACCAGGCCGAGGAAGAACTGCCGGATAAATACGTTGATCGGCAAGGTGACGGAAGAGAATCCCGTGCGGAGACCGAGCAGGGCGGTTTCCTCTCGGCAGGTCGAGAGTTGCAGGGCCGTCCCGATGGTCAAGGTGGCGAACATGATCCATTTCTGTCGGCGAATTCGCTTCATAGGTTTGCCTCGCGGCGACTCGTGAGGCGCGGACTCGCCCCTCAAGGTCGCTACCTGATATACTATCGTCCGCCCGCCAAGCTCGCCATGAGGCGCTGGCCCAAGCGGGTCCGGGCACGGCTGAATGACATGAATCCATTCCCCATTGACCTTTCCAGCGACACCCAGACCCGCCCGACGCCGGGCATGCGCCAAGCCATCGCCCAGGCCGAGGTCGGCGATGAGCAAAAGCGCGAAGACCCCAGCGTCAACCGGCTTCAGGAGATGGTCGCGGGGCTCACAGGCAAGGAAGCAGCCTTGTTTTTGCCGACCGGGACGATGTGCAACCTCATCGCCCATGCGATCCACTGCCGTCCGGGCGACGAGATTATCCTCGAATCGACCAGCCACCCGGCGCATTTCGAGGGCGGCGGGCCGGCGGTGCATAGCCGGGCGTCGCTGCGCCTGATCGAGACAGAGAACGGCGTTTTCACCCCGGCGCAGGTCGAGGCCTGTTTGCGACCGGATGATGCACACTTCCCGCGATCTCGGCTGGTTTGCGTGGAGAATACGCACAACCTTCGCGGCGGACGGGTTTGGCTGCTGCCGGCGATCCAAGCTGTGGCAACTTGTGCCCGCAAGCATGGATTGCTGCTACACCTGGATGGGGCACGGCTCTTGAATGCCGTCGTCGCGGCGGGCGTATCGGCGCGGGACTACTGCCAGCCGTTCGACTCGTGCTGGATCGACTTGTCCAAAGGTTTGGGTTGCCCGGTAGGGGCCGTCCTCGCGGGAAGCAAGGAGTTCATCGCCCAGGCCTGGCGATACAAACATCTGTTCGGCGGGGCGATGCGGCAGGCGGGCATTGTCGCCGCTGCGGGCGTCTACGCGCTAGAACATCACGTTCAACGACTCGCGGAGGATCACACGAAGGCCAAAAAACTGGCCGAAGGTCTCGCGCAGATCAAGGGCATTCAGGTCGATGTCGCGGCGGTCGAGACGAACATCGTCATGTTCGACATCGGCGGGACCGGCGTCGCTCGGGCGGACTTCCTGAAGCGCCTTGAATCCCACGGCGTCCGCTTCAGCCCGCTCATGCTGCCCACCCGCCTCCGCGGAGTGACGCACCTGGACATCCCGAACGATGGGGCGGAAAAAGCCATCTCGGCGGTCCGATCGGTCCTTCAGCATTCGTGAGCAATTCTCTCGATTGAAGCGAACCCTATGTTTTTGGTAGGCTCCATACCGGGCTGAAAGCTGCACCGCTTCATCTGGAAGGGGAGATGGCGCTTGACCGGAAACGGGCGATATAATACCTGACGGAGAAGAGCCCGTGAGTTCAAAAGTCAGACAACCCGTCAAGTCGCGTAAAAAGCCAACTTCCACGCGCAAAAAGTGGAAGAGGGGGAGCAAGGAGGCGCTTTTGTCCTTCAAGGGGCGATGGCATGGCCCGCCCGAGGAACTCGATGAGCTGCTCCGAGAAGTCCAACGCCTCCGTGACATGGAAGTCACTCAACGCGTCACAGGCCGATGATGGGGCGACTGCTTTTCGACACCAATCACGCCAGTCGTTTTCTGAAAGCTGACTCGGAATGGTGGTCTCGAATAAGCCGGGATCAACCGTCGGGGTTTGGTATTTCTCGCCCTACGGCGGGAGAACTCTGGTTCATGGTGTTTAACAGCCGCAGAGTGGCTGAAAACGCTCGCGATCTCGAGGATTTGCTCAAGAGGTTTACCGTATGGGAATACGACGCACCGAGCGCGGTCGAGTTCGGACGGATTCAAACCGAGCTTCGCCGAATGGGCCGCCCCATCCCTGGGATTGACGCTCAAATTGCGGCAATCGCTAGATTGCATAACTTGACCGTTCTCTCCGCCGATCGGCACTTCTCCTACGTGCCGAATCTTTCGGTGGAGAACTGGCTCGCGTAGGCAACGCGGCGGTGTGATCCTGGTTTTACGATCGCGTGCGAGGTCCATCCTTTCTTCGCGTGCGATTTACGAAATCAATGTTTGCGGCTAAGATTACTTGTCTCTAAGGCAGACTTTCGGAATACTCAATTGTGAATGATCCGCTACTCAAACTGATTCAACAGCGCGTCATCGTCCTGGACGGGGCGATGGGCACGAGCGTCTATGCGCACGAGCTGTCCGTCGAGAAGGACTATCGCGGCTGCGAGAACTGCCCGGAGGTCATCAACGAATCCCGCCCGGACGTCATCGAGGCGATTCACGAGTCGTTCATCCGGGTCGGCGTCGATGCGGTCGAGACCAATACCTTCGGCGCGAACAAGATCGTCCTCGCCGAGTTCAATCTTGAGGACCGGACGCACGCTATCAATAAGAAAGCCGCGGAGATTGCCCGAAAGGTCGTGGACCGAAATGCCAAGCCAGACCGGCCGTTGTTCGTCTTCGGGTCGATGGGCCCGGGCACCAAGCTGCCGACGCTCGGACACACCACGCTCGATATCCTTGAGGACAGTTACGCCGAGCAGGCGCGGGGACTACTCGACGGCGGCGCGGACGCTCTCATCATCGAGACCTGCCAGGACATCCTTCAGGCGAAGTCGGCCGTTTGCGGGGCGACGCTGGCGATGCACGAGCGATCGCGGCAGGTCCCGCTGATCGTTCAGGTCACCATCGAGACAACGGGGACCATGCTCGTCGGCACGGAGATCGGCGCCGCCCTCGTCGCCCTGGAAGCGTATCCACAAATCAACGTGATCGGCATCAACTGTGCCACCGGGCCGCAGGAAATGTCCGAGCACATTCGCTATTTGGGACGCCATTCGTCGCGGGCCATCAGCGTCGTGCCCAACGCAGGTCTGCCGCAGCTCGTCGACGGTCGGTCGCACTATTCGCTGACGCCCGCGGAGCTCGGCCGCTGGCTGAGAGAATTCGTCGTCGAAGACGGCGTGAGCATCGTCGGCGGCTGTTGTGGAACGACACCGGAGCACCTGGCGGCCGTGGTGGAGGCGGTCCGCGGAATCGTACCGAAGAAGCGCCAGCCGCAGCGGCAGTCGAGCGTCAGTAGTATCTACCAAGCCGTCACCCTG
>CAYMXF010000004.1:33378-35108 GCA_964393935.1 uncultured Planctomycetaceae bacterium | reverse complement strand
GGAGAGGTGTCCGAGTGGCTGAAGGAGCCGCATTCGAAATGCGGTCTGCGGGTAACTGCAGCGGGGGTTCGAATCCCTCCCTCTCCGTTTGACAACATCGCGTCGTCGCAAGTGTTGATGACGTGACGGTTTGCAGAATGACACCTCGATTGGCACAGTCCTTTGTGCCGAGACTGTGTCATCCTTTTGGGCGGGTGCGATCCCTCTTGGCTGCCGGACGTTCTGAATCAAAAGACGCGGATGCCTCCTCGCCACTAATTGTTTTGACTGTTTCATCACAAGATTTCCGCCCAGAGGCGGCTCCAAAGAGAATTAAGTGGGCGGAGCTTGCCCCGCAACGCTGCATGGGCCTCCATCCGCGAAATCTAGATTTTCCATATGTCGAGCGGACTCCGGATCGGCTAGGCCGTGCGTATCGACGAAGAGCTGTGCGCGGCGCTGGACGTCCCGCTCCACGCCCGCGGACTCCATCAGCATCCGAACGAGTCGCGCAATGCCGATGCCGGCCACTCCCGCGCCAGCATAGAGAATGCGCTGTTCCTTGATCGGCGTGTGCGTGACTTTCATCGCGCTGATCATCCCCGCCACCGCGACGGCCGAGGTGCCCTGAATGTCGTCATTAAAGCTGGGGAGTCGGTGGCGATAGCGTTCCAGGTTTTGGAAGGCGATGTCTTTGTGAAAATCCTCCCATTGAAGCACGGCCCGCGGAAACACCTCGATCACCGCTTCGACGAAGGCGTCGATAAACTTCTCGTAAGCCGCGCCGCGGAGGCGATGCCGTTTGTAGCCGCAATAAAGCGGATCGGCCAATAGTGCGGAGTTGTCCGTGCCGACGTCGAGGCTGATCGGCAGGCATGAACTCGGGTGTAGACCGGCTCCGGCACAGTACAAGGCGATCTTTCCGCGCGGGATGCCCATGCCGCCGGCCCCCTGATCGCCGAGGCCCAAAATCCGCTCATTGTCGGTCACGACGATCAGCCGGATGTCGTGGTTCGTGGCGTTACGGAGCAGTTGCGGGATGCGGCGCTCGTCGTCGGGCGTGATCCAGATACCGTGTGGGCGACGAACGATGTGACTGAATTGCTGACAGGCCTGGCCCACGGTGGGTGCAAAAGACGATCGGCAAAAGCTCCTCGAGGTGCTCGACCAGCACACGGTAAAAGAGCACCTCGTTGCGATCCCGAAGCGATTCCAAGCCGATGTACTTCTCCAGGTCTTCGCCCTTACGCCGAAGATGCTCGATCTCCAACTCCACTTGCTCTTCGATGGACAACTCCCGACAGGGCAGAAGACCGCGCAGATCCAGTCGATCGCGCTCCAACTCGGTGAAGGCCGCGTCTATCGTTGAGCGAGGCGTCGTCCAGGAGTCGCCGTCCTCTGGATAGCGCCGTCTCCGGCAGTCGATTCATGGTGGCTGTTGTCATACTCCTCTACTTCGTCGCATCTTGCGAGAAAGGCCGGTCAATCCCCCCTTCTTTCATCCGCTTCACTTCATCTTCGATGATCGGCACCACAAGCCCCATATAGAGATCAAGGGGGCAATCCAGATGATCCCGCGCCTGGCACTTCCCATCCGGACGCTGCATGCAACTCGGGCAGATGATTGCCTGGATCCGATCCATGTAGTCGGCCAGACGATTGCTCTCAACGCCCTCCACAGCTTCCGCGAGCTGCTGCGCCCATTCGAACACTGGGCATTCGCGACGCGTGGTCAAAGAGCAACCCCCATC
>CAYMXF010000004.1:30698-33278 GCA_964393935.1 uncultured Planctomycetaceae bacterium | reverse complement strand
CTCCCGTTGCGCCTCCTCCAGGGTCGAACAACGAACAAGTTCGTAAGCCGCCGAAAGAGTCCGTTCAATAGCCCAAACCGTAAGCGGATTATCCTCGATCAAGACAACCCGTGGGCGATCCGAACTCGCGATCGGACATTCGTCCCTGGATCCTGCGGTCCGCGCGTGACGGGTCATTGCTGACATACGAGGGGACTCCATGCACGTTTCGTGCCAAGGGCAAAATCGGGCGAATTTGGCGGGTTTGTCCAATAGGCCCCCGCCGCGAACGGAGTTGCCATACACCGGCGATTGCGGATATTTCCACACTCTGCGTGGATTTCCGCATCCGCGTCGCCACGAAACCCGATTGCCGGGGGTTAATGGGGCATCAGCGGCATGGCACACCGGTTGCTCATTGACCCCTTTTGACGGACGAATGTGCCTCCAAGGAGTAGATGAGTGGCCGAAAACTACCGACTTCCAATGGAAGACGACCTCGGGTTTTGCAACGTCCTGATGGCGGCCCTGGGCGGCGACGGCGCGAACATGGCCGGCAAGCTGCTCTTCAAGATCGGATGTACCTATTTCGGGCTCGATGGCGGCTACGACGCCAGATACGGCTCGGAGAAAAAGGGGACCGCGACCGACGTCTCCGTCCGATTCTGCAAGGTGGGGACGCCCGTACGGCAATCCGGCCCGACCGCTACGCCGAACTTTCTCGTCGTTTTTCACGATGATCTCATCGAGCCGCTCGACCTCGGCGGCGGGCTCGCCCCCGACGCCGTGTGTATCGTGAACAGCATCAAGCCGTCGGAGAGCGTCCGACGTATGTTGGGGCTCTCAAGCGGCAAGGTCGTCTGCCTCGACGCAACCAAGATCGCGTTCGAGTGCAAAAGCCGGTTGAACATGCCGCTCGCCGCGGCACTGAGTCACCAGTTGAGTTTTTCCGACGAGAAGGTCAAATCCGTGATTGCCCGGCAATGGCCGAGGGCGGCCGAAGCCAACTTGGCCGCTTTCTCGACGGCCTTGGCAGGAACCACGTCGCAAACATTCGATGGAGATCATGAGTTTGACGTAAGACCGGCGATCATCGCCCGCGGGCCGATCGGCTGGCGAAACATGCTCAACGGCGGAACGATCGACGCGCTAACGCACAGCACGATCAACCGAGACAACCGCATCGCCGGGCGCGGCCACGTACCGAAGTTCGACGCCCAAGCGTGTAACTCGTGCGGCATTTGCCTCACCGTCTGCTCTGATCCCGGCGGCCTTCTGTGGCGCGACAAGCGGATGGAGGGCATCGACGAGCGTTTCTGCAAGGGCTGCATGCGCTGTGTAGAAGTCTGTCCTGAAACGAAGAAAGGCAAGGCGCTGACGTTTGACTACGCGTGAGAGGCTCCTTCATGAAACGATATGTAAAAACTTCGATATTCACCGCCGTAGCGATTTGTTGTGTCGCCCCTTTGGCGGGATGCTCCAGCGCCGTCGATTCGGAGGCGAACAAGCAGTTGCTCAACAAACGCGGCAAGACTTCGGTCACTATCTTCCCCACGTTGATTCGCCGCTCGGATCTGACGTATGACTCCGTCTCCGCAGTCGCCATCGGCGAGTACCTCAAGGCCGAGAAGCTCGGTGAGGCCACATGCTCGGCGGATCCAATCCCGATCGCCGGCAAATGGAGCCATAATCAGGCCAAGATGCTCAGGCAAAGCGCCAATTCACTCGGAGATTACGTCAAAAATCACGCGCTACGCACGGAATATGCCCTGATGGCAGAGTATCTAGGGGGCCGAGACGGAGCCGTCGGGATTCATTGCTACGTCGTCGATACCCAAGGGCGACTGGCTGCCGTCGTCCTCCTGAACTCGCATTGGAAAGTCTTCGCCGACGCAAAACCCAAGACGCCGGCGGACTGCACGAAGGTGCTGCTCGCCGCGCTGAAGAACGAAATGAAGAAGCGTTAAGGTGTAACGACATGGCCGTCATCGAATCGCAAAACATCGCTAAAGCCGGCAACACGAGCGCCAAGCCTCGAGCCGATCAAACGGTCTGGATGGGCAACGGCAACGAGGCGGTCGCTCGGGCCATCCTCGACATCGGTTACGATGCCGAGGGGTATTACCCCATCACACCGTCGTCTGACGTCGGCGAAGCGGTCTCGAAGGCCTTTGCCGATGGAAAGACCGACATCGCCTTCATCGTCGGCACGAGCGAACTCGCCGCGATGGGCATCTGCGCCGGTGTTGCGGTCGCCGGAGGTCGAGCCGTCGACGTCACCAGCGCCAATGGCCTCCTCCTCAAGGCCGAGCAAATGCCCGCCATTTCCGGGCTCGGTCTGCCAATGGTGCTCAACCTTTCAACGCGCGACGTCTCCGCGCCGCTGAACATCAAGAACGGCCATTCCGATCTATACGCCACGCTCGGCTGGGGCTGGATCATCTTCCTCGCGCCGAACGTCCAAGCCGCGTACGACATGAACATCATCGCCATCAAGGTCGCCGAGGCCGTCAACCTCCCGGCGATCGTGGCGTACGACGGATTCCACACGTCCCATGCCAATCGTCGGATCCAGGTCTATTCGGACCCCGAGGACGTTCG
>CAYMXF010000004.1:20612-30598 GCA_964393935.1 uncultured Planctomycetaceae bacterium | reverse complement strand
ATCGACGGCCACGTCTGCCTGCTCTTCAACACCGGTTGCGGCATGGTCGTGACCACCGGCTATCCGCTCACCAGCTTCAAGGTACCCTACTTCCACAACCTCTTCCACAACAACTCGTCGACGGCCACCGGCGTCGTGGAGATGATCAAACGCTTCAAGCAGCGCGGAGAACTGCCAGAGGACATCACCGTTATTGCAGTAAGCGGGGATGGTGGCGACGACATCGGCATGGACCAGGTCATCGGCGCAGCGCTGCGAAACGACCCGTTCATCCACTTCGAGTATGACAACAAAGGCTACATGAATACCGGCGCGCAGCTCTGCTACAGCGGTTTCAAAGGACAGAAGGCGAGCAACGCCCACTTCGGACCGCAGCAGACCGGCAAGATGACGCACCACAAGGAGATCATCGAAATCCTACGAGGCACGTTCGCGCCCTATCTGGCGACTTGCGCGGAATCGCACGCCCTCGACATGATTCGAAAGGCGCGCAAAACACAAGCGACGGTTCGCGCCGGCGGTTTCGCCTTCGTCAAAGCTCTATCAGTCTGCCCGCTCAACTGGGGCATGGACGAGCATGTCGGACCGTCTGCGGTCGAGGCGGCTGTCAATGCGTGCATGCACCCCCTCTATGAGATCGAATACGGGATCACACACATTTCCGTGGATCCGGAGAAGAACGGCAAGAAGATCCCGGTCGTCGAGGCACTGAGGAAAATGGGCGGCGCTTTTGCCCATCTCTCGACCCCGGAATACGCCGCCCTGGCGGCCGAGATACAGAACGAGGTCGATCGGCGCTGGGCGCGTCTCAAGGCGATGGCGGATCATTCGTTACTGTAGGTGGCGAAAATGTCTCAGAACCCATCCGGCGATTATCCAGATGAGTCACGGCGCAGAATCCGCACCCGTTTAATCCACGGAGTCGGCCGGACCCGCAAATGGGATTACGACCACCATGTCGTCCCGCCTATGACATCGAGCGCCGCCTTTCGGCTCGACTCCGCGCAGCGCGCCGCCCGCGGCTTCGTCGAGTTTGGCGACCCCGATGCCCAGGGCCAAGGCTCCGAGCAGATTTACATCTACGATCGGCTCTCCGAACCCACTGGCGCTATGCTCGAAGAGAACCTCGCGGTCGCGGAGCACGGCGAATGCGCCGTTTGCTTCGCGACGGGCATGGCCGCCATTAGCGCCACGCTGGGGGCTCTGGTACCAGCCGGCGGGCATATCCTGAGCCATCACACCCTCTACGGATGCACCTACTCACTCATGACCAACGGGCTGCCTCGGTTCGGGGTCGAGACGACCTTCGTTGGGCTGGACAAGCCCGCGTGCATTCACGATGCGGTGCGCAAAGAAACGCGCGTAGTGTACTTCGAGACACCGGTGAACCCGGACCTTCAACTCATCGATATCGCCGCAGTCCGCCGCGAAGTCGACCGCATCAACGCCGGCCGCGCGGGAGACCGACGTATCGATGTGATCGTCGACAACACTTTTGCCACTCCTTTCTGCCAGCGACCGCTCGCGCTCGGCGCGGGCGTCGTCGTCGAGTCGCTTACGAAAGGAATCGGTGGTTTTGGCACCGATCTGGGCGGCGTCGTCGTTGGCCCCCGGTCTCTCCATCACGATTTGGTCATGTACCGAAAGGACTTTGGAGGATCGCTCTCTCCGAAGGCCGCTTGGCCGCTCTTGGTTTACGGCCTTCCATCGCTCGGGGCGCGGATGGCCAATTATCAAAAGACGGCGCAGCACCTCGCCCGATTCCTGCAAGGGCATCGAAAGGTGGAATACGTCCGTTATCCCGGCCTGAGCGATTTCCCGCAGTTCGAGCTGGCCAAGCGTCAGATGATCGACGAAAGCGGCCAATTTGCCCCCGGCTCGATGATCTACTTTGTGCTTCGTCAGGAGGCGGCAGGCGACAACCCCGGGGCCCGGCTGATCGATTGGATCGCGCAAAAGTCCTATTGCATGACGCTGGCCGTTTCGCTGGGCCAAATCAAGACGCTCATCGAATGTCCCTACTCAATGACCCACGCCGCCATGCCGGCGGAGCAAAAGGCCGCGGACGGACTGGTGCCCGGAGGCGTTCGCATCAGCGTCGGCCTGGAAGATTGGCACGATTTGACCGCCGAGTTGTCGGCAGCTTTGGATCATGTTTAGTAAAGAGCCCCAGGAATATGTCGCCGAAAAAAGAGAATTGTACCAAGTTCATTACGGGCAATGAAGAAAGACCTTCCGGGATTGTCCCCGTATTCCCGTTCTCCTCGCCCCCGCCCTCTGTCCCTCCGGGCGCGTCAGTCCTCCGTCCCCAAGTCTTCCCCGTAAGTCGACATGACCAGGAGATTTTCGTCCTTCTCGTGGTGTTCGATGTACTGGAGCAGGTTCTGGACTCGACGGCAGCCGTCGCGGATGAGCAGCCCGTCCTCCGGACCCAGCGCGCTGAGTTCCTCGTGAATGCGGTCCATCAATTTCTGGATTTCACCGTGTTCATGGGCGAGCCGCTCGACCTCGCGGGACAGCGTGGGCCGCTGTTCGACGACCGGGAGCATGTACCCGTCAAGTTCCTCCAGCGACATGTGCTTGGTCATGTGGGCGCGCAAGTGGTCGAAGGCCCGGCGGACGTCGTCGATCCACTGCTGTTGGTGCAGGTGTGGAACGACGGCCGTTTTTTCCTGAAGGGACGCGGACAGTTTGTTCAGCTTTTTGTGTTCCTCGCGAAGCCAGAATGCCATCTCCCGCATGTTCATGATAAGGTCCTCCTTTCCACCGGCTCTTGGCGACGCCGTTCGGCTGAGCTCACGCCGACGCCCTGCGCACTTTTCCTCATCACTGACCACTGTTTCAGAAAGGATACGCCGGTTCGTAATGATGCGAGTTGGCGGCCACGGACTCTTCGTACAACTCGATGAACC
Source organism: uncultured Planctomycetaceae bacterium (assembly GCA_964393935.1). GTDB lineage: Bacteria > Planctomycetota > Phycisphaerae > UBA1845 > UTPLA1 > DATEMU01. The sequence continues at coordinate 27,686 of CAYMXF010000004.1, read as the reverse complement.
GACGAATCAGATCGTGCGTCGTGATCATCCCGACAACGTGTTCGCCCATGACGACCGGCAGCGCCCCAAACCGGTGCTCGTAGAGGAGATGGGCTGCGTCCTGCACGTCCGCACCGGGCGCGATCGTCACCAGCTCGGTGCTCATGACGTCCTCGGCGACGAGTTGGGCCTCTTGCTTCTTGTCGAAGCCGCTGATCGAGCGAAGGTCTCGATCGGTCACGATTCCGACCAACCGATTGGCCGTGTCCACCACCGGCACCTGCAGGATGCCGTGTGCGCGGATCAATTCCGCAATCCGCTCCACGCTTTCGTCGGTGTTCACCACGAGGGGGTCCGGCGTCATGTATTCGTTGACGAGCATGGCGAATCTCCCTATGGGGCGTCGCGATCTCCAACGCCCGCGAGCCTACGGCGAACGATAGGGTCTTCCCGCTCGGACCCTCCATGGTCCGCCGCCGCCATTTCCTCGTGCAAGCCGCGTGCCAGCGGGTTTTTGGCGTTCTAAGCGAGGACCAGAGGTTGGGCCGGGCCGATCGCTTTGGGCCCCGGCCAGCGCGACTGCGGAACTTTCCACACTCATTGCGCATAAATCCGCACTTGCGGCTTATTACCCATCCCCAGAGAGCCTCCAAGCCATCTGTCCTCAAAGGGCTGCCTTGGCATCCCGATTGCCTTATCCCCCAGCCCAAGAGGTCTTGTTCGGACATGTCGACCGATTCCAACCCCCAAAAGCCCTGCAAAGGACCCGTCGTGGACGGTCTTTCCCATCCAAGTCGCCACGGCGACTCGACTGGGCGAGCTGCTCCACGAACATCGCACGGTCAGCTAGCAGCCTTCAAGCGTTATAATCCCGGCATGGCGCACGAGTTATTTGAGGACATGAAACGGTATGTCGGATTCGATAAGGCCGACGCCAAGGTCCTGATTGAGCTTAAAGCCCCCCTGTTGCCCTATCTCCCCGAGGTGGTCGAAGTCTTTTATGACACGCTCACGCGCCACCCCCGAGCCAAAGCCGTCTTCGCCGTCGATCCGAGTATGGTCAACCGCTTGAAAAAGCTCCTTCTCATCTGGCTGGGGGAACTCTTTGATGGCCGCTACGACGACGACTATTACGATCGCCGATGTCGCATCGGCCGGACCCATGTCCGAGTCGATCTGCCTCAGCATTACATGTTTACGGCCATGAACGTGATTCGGCTGAGCCTCTCGACGAAGATCATGGAACTGAATCTCACCCACCACGCCGGGCTCGACCAAAAGCTTGGGGCGCTCCACAAGCTGCTAGACCTCGAACTAGCCATCATGAACGAGACCTATCGGGAAGACCTCGTCTCTCGTTTACGGGCCGTCGAACAAGCCCAGTATCAAGCCCAGCTCAGCAAATCGGAGCACCTGGCGGCCGTGGGAGAGCTAGCCGCGTCCCTGGCCCATGAAATCAAGAACCCCTTGGCGGGCATCAGCGGGGCGATTCAAATCCTCGGCCAAGAACTCGACGACGACCATCCTCATAAAGAAATCATCGAAGAGTCCCTGCGTCAGATCGACCGCCTCGACGCGGCGGTCAAGGACCTTTTGATCTATGCACGACCCAAGCCGCCCGTTACGGCGCGCGTTCACATGGATCAACTCCTCCAACGGGCTCTGGTGCTTCTCCGGGAAGAGCCGGCCTTTCGAGGCGTCCGCGTGGTCTGCGATACAGCGAACGGCAATTCATTCCTCGAGATCGATGAGGCTCAGATTCAGCAAGTGCTGACCAACCTTCTCATTAACGCCGCGCACGCCTGCCAAAACGGCGGCTCGATCAACTGTCGCGTCATGCCCGCCGCAATGTCCACGCAAATCCTCATCGAGGACGACGGCATCGGCATGCCGCCTGATGTCCTCGACCGAGCCTTTGAACCGTTCTACACGACCAAGGCCAAGGGCACCGGCCTGGGCCTGGCCATCTGCAAACGAATCGTCGAATCTCACGGCGGCACGATCACCCTGGACAGCCAGCCGGGCCGTGGCACGCGTGTGACCGTCGAACTGCCGGAAAAACCATGAGCAAACCGAGCATTCTGATCGTCGAGGACGAAAAACTCATCCGCTGGACGCTTCGTCAACGGTTCAATGAGGAGGGATACGCCGTCGACGAGGCCGCGACGGCATCAGAGGGGCTGGCGAAGCTCTCTGACGAGATCTTTGACCTCGTCATGTTGGATTACAAGCTTCCCGACATGACGGGCCTGGAAGTGTTACGAAAGCTACGCGAGACGGATAAGGACCTCGTCGTGCTGATGATGACGGCCTATAGCAATGTCGAAAACGCCGTCGAGGCGATGAAACTCGGTGCCATCGATTATGTCGGCAAGCCGTTCAAGATGGACGAGCTCATGCTGACGGTCGCGAAGGCCCTGGAAACGACTCGGCTCAAGCGCGAACTCCGCGACCTGCGCGCCAAGATGAAGGAGGAGTACGGCTTCGACCGCATCCTCGGACGCTGCCCCGCGATGAAGACGCTCTTCGGAGTGATCTGCGACGTTGCAAAGAGCGGGTCCTCGACCGTCTTCATTCGCGGCGAGAGCGGCACCGGCAAGGACTTGGTCGCCAAGACCATCCACTACAATTCGGATCGCGCCCCTCGCCCCTTCATGAACATCACCTGCACCGCCATCCCCGAGGCGCTGCTGGAAAGCGAGCTGTTCGGCCACGAGCGCGGCGCGTTCACCGACGCCAAACAACAGAAGCGAGGTCTCATCGAAATGGCGGACGGCGGAACCGTCTATCTCGACGAGGTCGGAGACATGCCACCGGCCCTTCAGGCGAAGTTATTGCGATTTCTGGAAGAAAAGGCCTTTCGCCGCGTCGGCGGCTTAAAGGATATTTCAGTGGATGTGCGCGTCATTGCCGCCACGAACCGCGATGTCAAGAAACTCATCGCACAGGGCCAGTTTCGAGAGGACCTTTTCTACCGTCTCAACATCATCGGGCTCGACCTGCCGTCTTTGCGCGAGCGTGGCGACGACATCCGCCTCTTGGCGGAGTACTATGTCGATCTCTTCGCGCGCGAACTCAAGCGGCCCATTAAAGGGCTCGCCTCGGCGGCGATTAAGAAATTGACGAGCTACTCTTGGCCGGGCAACGTCCGCGAGCTGCGCAATGCGCTGGAACGCGCCATGCTGCTCTGCAAACACTCAAAGATCGAAGCGGACGACCTGGTCATGGAACCCATGACAGGGTCGGTTCCGCTCGACGCTTTTAAACTCCCGGATGCCGGGATCGATCTTGCCGCCGTCGAGGAATTGCTCGTCCGTCAGGCGTTGTCCCGCACGGAGAATAATCAAACCAAAGCGGCCAAGCTTCTCCGCCTCACGCGCGATCAACTCCACTACCGCGTCGTACGGTATGGAATCCAATGACGCCGCCCGTTTGACGGAGGAAAGCTACGGCCCGTAGGTGAAGTTCACGTGGTTGACGCCGTGGCAGGTGAGCGTGCAGCTACCGCTGAAGGTCCCGGTATCATTGTAAAATCGTTGGCCGCCGACGATGCTCAGGTCGAAGTTGATGAGATGACTGTGCTGGGCCGGACTACCGGTCACGCCGTGCGGCGCGTGGCAGGCGCTGCAAGGCGATCGGCCGTCGACGACGTGTCTTCGATGCAATCGGAAGCTCTCGTCGTTGAGGATCGAGGTCCGATCATGGCAGCGGTAACAGAGGGCGTACGCCTGCGACGACTCCATGGTAAAGTCCGCCGTGTCATAATTCGCATTGAGGAGAAACTCAAAGCGTGAGCCGTGAGGGCCGTTGGGGCCGAAGCCGCCCAGCTCGCGGGCGTCGGGGTTGTTGTGGCAGTCCTGGCATGTCAGCGTCGAACGAATGCGCATCGCGGGAACAAGACTTGGCACATCGGTTCCGAGATGCGCGACGGTGAGGAGCGGGTGCGATGAAGCCGCCGTTGGCAACGATTCTCGGCGGATGTTTCCGAACACATCTTTCTGCCTGACAATGCGGTGCGGCACCGGCACCGGTCGGTCCGCGTGGCATTTGAAGCACACTTCGTAGTAGAACGTCGCGCGATTCGTCGGCGTCCCGGCTCTGGTGACGCCGGAGACGAACTTCATTCCGGGCGGAACGAGTTGGCCGCGGTCGAGCGGCAGGGGCGTTGCCGCCAACAAATTATTCTGCACGGCATGGGGGTTGTGACAGTCGACGCAGTCCACGTGCGCCCGCATCGTCAGCGGGTTTTCGGCCGGGTCGTGCAGATTGAAGAGGCGGTTGGAGCGATGGCCGCTACGTTGATTGAGCACACCGGAGAGGTCCCGCCCCGGTAGGCCGCGATGGCAGGTCATGCATAACTCGAAAGATCGCTCCCGGAGCAGCCGCTCGCGCTGCGGCGCGTTGTGGACCAAATGGCACGATGTGCAAGCCGCGTCGAACATGCTCCCGAACGGAAGCTGTTGTCCATTCGTGGCCGTCGCGGGCACGGTCGCGCCGGACGCTGAGTGGGCGCTGTTCATCCAACCGTCCATGCGATGGCACGTGTTGCACAGCGCGCCTTGCCGGTCCGTGATGCGCAGGAAATTGCCCAGTTCATTGTTGTGCGGGTCGTGACAAGCCGTACATTCCAGTTGGCCGAGCCGCCCCAGCTTGATGCGCTGGCTGGCCAGGTCGGGCGACCGAAGTTGATGATCGCGGTTGGACAGTTGCCGATCGTAACGGAAGCCGATGGGGTGATCGTCCGACAAGTCGTTGGTCAGATTGCTCGGGCCGCTGGGCATGAACGGCTGGTTCATTACGATCGGGTCGGTCGCAGGACGGCTGAGCACGAGCCCTAGGGCGATGCTCCCGTCGTGACAGGAGAGGCACATCTTGCTTGCACCGCCAGGCTGATCTATCCGGGCATCGAGTGTGCTGCTGGAATAGATGCGGTAGTACGTCGTCGGGTTGTAGCGGTTCCAAAGCGGCGATTGTGGATCGGCATTGTGCGGCGTGTGGCAGAAAATGCAGACCTCGCCATCGTTGAGCGCGTGAACGTTGCCGCGACCGGTCGCGGAGAGATTGTGCGGAGAGAGGACGACGCTCTCGTCGGCGAGGACGGAACTCGCCGCCGCGCAGAGATTCAGGATGATTGCGATGATACGCGTCATACGCGAAGTCTCATTCATGGCGCCGCCTTTGGAGTCTCTCGAAGATATTGGAATACCTGGACCCGTCGGTTGTAAGTGTCCGCGACCCAAATGCGATCCGATTCATCGATGAAAAGGCCCCCGGGCAGATAGAATTGCCCCGGTCCGCGGCCTTCGGCGCCCCATGCCATGAGCAGTTTCCCGACTTCGGTGAAGATCTGGATATTCTCGAACTGGTTGTCCAGCACATAGATATGTCCTTCGCTGTCGACGGCGACGTCGCGGGGAAGGGAAAAGTCGCCGGCGGCATCTCCCTTGCGGCCGAAGGCGCTTTTCGACAGGCCGTCGTCGTCGAATAGTTGGACTCGGAAGTTCATCGAGTCGGCGATGATATAGCCAAGTTGATCGTTGTACGCGAGACCGGCGGGATAGTTGAACGCCCCGGGTTCTTCACCGCGCTGGCCGATGCGGCGAAGCTCGCGGCCTTGTCCGTCGAACACAATGACGGCGTGTTGCGCGGTGTCGAGCACCCACAACTCGCCGGTCGTCTCACGGTATACCAATGCAACAGGGCGTTTGAGAACGCTATTGCCAATGGCCTTGATGAATTGACCCTCCAACGTGAAAAACAGAACGGCGGCCTGCATGCTGTCAGCGACGGCCAGATTCTCGCCGACGAAGGCAAGGTCAGCGGGCCATTGCAAGGGATGCGGTCCGCCGACGCCGATGGTGCGAAACTCGCGGCTTTGAAGGTCCATCAAATAGACGGCGTGGTTCTGACCGTCGGCGACGTAGATGCGCTGCCCTCGAACGGCCACGCTGGTCGGCGTGGAAAAGGCGATGGTCGGCTCGGGCCCCGTAAGGATCGCCTTGAATGAAAACGGTTTGGGCTTCTTGAGACTCTCTTGGCCGCTGAGCGCGCCGATGTAGCGAATACGCGGCGCATCCGGCGGCGCCGGCCATTGGATTGGCGGACTCACTTCTTCAAAGACCGGCTTGAGCGGCTGCTGACAACCGGTCGTCGCGCTTAGCAACAAAACCAAAAAGTGCTTTTTCATCCGCGCGGCCTCTGGATGATCGGAATCTCCCGCCGCACCTTCAACCAGATCCCGAGCGAATTGTCGGTCGAGGCGGGCAAATCGAGCATGTCATATTCCGCCTCAATGGAAAAGGTGAGCTGTCCGATGTGGTAGGTGACGGAGCTAGTGAGATCGACGCCCTGGGTTTCGCCGAATAGCGAGTCGTTCTCGAACCGAAACAAAGCCGACGATGAAACTTCCATGCGGGGCGCGAGAATATACCGGTGCGTCAGACCCATGTCCAAGAGCGAAGAATACCGCGCCTCCAGTTCGTCGAGCCCTTCGAATCGGAAATAAGAGCCGGAACTGCGGGCATTGAGTTGTTGCCGCTCGTTTTGAAGGAGGATGACGTCGCCGTTCAGGTGAAGCGCCTGGTAGGGGTCGACGGAGTCGTCGTTGAATTCGTACTCCGGTCCGATGGACCATCGCGGCCTGCGATAGATGGCGCCGAGTCGATTGCGATTGATGTTTCGGTCGCCATAAGTCAAATATCGCTGCGGATCGATTTGTTCATCCTGCCAGCTCAAGGCGTAATAGGGCGTCAAGCCGAATTTGAGATCCTCTTGGACGCGAAGATCGATGCGATCACGGTTGATCTGAAAATTGTCGGAGACCTCGTAAGTGTAACTCACGAGTACGGTCTGACGGTCGGCGATGAAGCCCGTGGGCATGCGCTGTAGTGCCGTACAATCGCGCGTGCGAAGGACGAGGTAGTCCCGCCCTTCGAGAAAGAGGCGGATACCGACGGGGTCGCGCACGATAATCGTGAATCGTTGCACGTTACGCTGTGCGAGATAGGCCGGCAGCGGATCGCGAAAAGTCACGGCCTCATCCAGTACGACGCCGCCACGACGGCCGTCGTTCGCGTTGGATTGCGAATGGGTGTA